>CAUSIL010000154.1:0-5335 GCA_963531395.1 uncultured Campylobacter sp. | reverse complement strand
ATCTCAAAACTCGGCGTTATAACGTCAAATTTGACTCATAGAGCATGGTTTTTGGATGGAGGGGCGGGTAAAATTTGGCTGCCGAACTAAAAAAAATTAGCCCGCCAACCGCGCTCTTTAAAATCAAAATTCTATCGGTATGCCAAAGTTAAATTTAGGCTAAATAAAATTTTATCCAAGCGCGCAAAATTTAGTAAAAAAATAGCCTTTAAAGCGCGCAATATTCGCTTTTATAGCGCTTTTTAAACGAAAAAGGGTATAATGGCCGTATGAGAAAATATTTTTTACTTTTTTTACCGATTTTGGCGTTTTCTTTTAGCCTGAGCGTAAATTCGGGCGCAGAGGACGGCAGGCCCTACACCGTGATAAACATTAGCGACGAGAAGGGGCTTGTTTGTAAAGAGGAGATCCTCGCTTACGACCGCAAGCTTTATTTTTGCGATCTTCCTGGCGGCACGTTGCCGAAGGTCGAGGATAAAATTTTGGCTCTTGCGGAGGTGAGATTTCGCGAGGAAAAAAGCGGCATGCGGGTCTATATCGTGCCGCGCGCAAGCTCTCGCTTGATATCTTCTAGCGAGTCTCTTTACGGCGAGTCTACCGTGCCTTTTAGCAAAAACGGCGGATTAGCCAAACGCCATGCCATCGTGATAGATCAAAATTTAAACGAATTTAAAAAACAAGCAAACGCGGGAATAAATTTCGCCCCGATATTTGAGCAGATGACCGCGCCTAGCATTGGACCGCTAGATCTAAACAAGGCTCCGATAGAAAGTAGCGATAGCAACGACATAAACATGTATCTAGACGTCAAAAAAAGCTATGAGGCCAAGCGCTACGACGAGACGATAAGCACGACGCAAACGGCGCTACGCCGCTATCCAAATAGCATTTTCGCCAGCGAGTTTTTGCTCTATAGACTGCGCGCTTTGGATAAAATTTTAGACTCTCAAAATAGCTTTGAGGGGCTTGGTGCGGCAGACGTCGCAAGCGAGGGGCGCGCGTGGATGCGTAGGTTCGTGTCGGATGAAAACTACCCCGAGGCGCTATATCTGGTGACTAGGGCTTATCTTAGACAAGAGCTCGTTAGCGATGCGAGCTACACGCTAGATATCCTTAAAAGCGAACATCCAAGCTCAAATTTTACCAAGCTAGCCGAGCTTGAGTTTGCCGATAAGCTCTACGCTTCCGGTAGGCAGGACGAGGCCGTGAGGATGTATGAGGACGTGCTGTACTCGGCGCAGACGCTAGACGTAGCTAGCCGCGCGGCTCTTAGCCTCGTGCAAGGCAGTATCGACAAGGCGAAATTCGACCGCGCCAAGGACTTTATGCTTAAAATTTTAAACAGAAACCAAGAGTACCTACTAAACGACGCGTCCAAGCTAATGGCGCTAGCGGGGGTATTTCACGAGAAAAATATGGACGATATCGCCGCGAGAATTTATGAAATTTTACTTGCTCGATTAGATAAAAACGATGATGATTACGAAACCGTGCTAAAAAATCTAGGCATCGCTCTAGCCGGCACTCCCGATACGCAAAAGGCCTACGACTACCTAAAAAGATACCAAAACGAGTTTGCGGACGGGCAGTACGCCGCCGCCGTGCAAAATGCGCTCGATAAGCTATTTTTTGCAAGAAACGACGAGAGCAACGCGACAAAGCTGCACCAGCACTATGACGCGCTTATAGACAAATACGGCAAAACGGACGTCGGCGTTAAAGCGCTAAAAGAGCAGGTCGCGCTCTATCTAAAAGAGCGTAAATTTGACTCCGTCTTGCGCTATACCCAGGCCGTGCGCGATCTAAACGATACGGACGCAAGCGCAGTTTTAGCTCAGGCTGCGCTAAATTTGGCGGATGAAGCTATCCGTCAAAACGACTGCGCCACGGCGGTAAATTTGACCGAAAACTACGGCGTAGGCGAAAAAATAGGAGCTAAATTTAAGCTCTTTGACTGTTATATGCGTCTATCCCGCTTCGCCGCCGCGCACGAACTAGCCTCGCAAAATATCCTTGCGCCCGACATGCTCGACCGCGTGGAGTGGCTCATCAAGCTAGCCTCAGTTTTGATAAAAACGGAAAAGTATAACGACGCCTTGCGCGTGGCAGACGAAGCCCTAGCTATCGCGTCTAGGCAGGAGTATGCCGACGTTTCGCCAGTGCTTTTTTATAGATTTGAGGCGTTGATGGGGCTAGGCAGGCTCACAGACGCCGCCGCGACGATAACGGCCGTCGAGACGCTGCGCAAAAACGACTTTAAGGTCATCGAGCTCTACGACCGCATGGCTGAAGCGACGTACGGCGCGAACGACTTTTTAAACGCGTCGGTTTACGCTAAAAAGGTGATCGACCTGCAAAAACGCCTGCACATCGCCACCTTTAGCCCGAAAATCGACTTTGAGTACATCGGCTCGCTAAGCAAGCTAGATAGACTAGGCGAGGCTCTAGACGCCGCGCGAGAACTCGTAGATACGCGCCTAGATCCCGAAAGCAGGCTACGCGCTCTAGCTCAGATCTCGGAAATCTACATCAAGCTAAAACGCGAAAGCGAAGCAAAGCCGTATCTGCAGGAGTGCGTCGGCTCAAATCTGCAAAGCTCGTGGAAGGCTATCTGTGCCGAGCAGATGAAGCTCGTGGAGTGAAATTTCTGGGCTCGGGGTCAAATTTAAGCTCAAATTTCTTTAAAAACTCGTTCAAAATTTAGGCCAAAAATAAATTCGGCCTAAATTTAAGCTACTTTTGTTTCTTAATTTTTGCGCGTAAATTTTAAGCTAAATTTGCGCCGCTTTCGCCCGCTCAAAATCTTTTTAGGACTTTGAAACCACGCGCGAAATCAGAGCGCGGCGGCAAAATTTAAACCCAAGTTTAAATCGCTAAATTCAAATTTAAATCCATCAAATTTGCGTCAAAAAGATGCGGGTAAATTTGCCGTCCAAGCTACTCAAAAATATTGCATTTGCAAATTTAAACGCCATAGGCGCAATAAATTTTAAAATTTATATCAAAATTTGCATGATTAGGCAATGATATTGCAAAAATCGCGCTAACGCAAATCTTAAATTTTGGATATACTCGCGCCAAAATATCAACGGCGCAAGCAAATTTGCCAGCAGCCAAAAAGGAGTACGCATTGCCGAATCTAGCCTCAAACGAGTTCGCGCGCAAGCTAGAGCCGCAAAGATTTTTCACAAACTCCGATTTGGTCAAGCTGTTTTTGCCTATCGCGATCGAGCAGTTTTTGGAGTATTCGGTGGGGCTAGCTAGCTCGATAATGGCCGCAAACGTCGGCGAAAGCGCGGTCTCGGCCGTCTCTCTGGTGGAGTTTGTTATGGCGCTTTTTATCAGCGTTTTTGCCGCGATCGCGACCGGCGGTGCGGTCATCGCGGGGCAGTATCTTGGCTCAAGGCAAGCCGGCAACGCCAGAAACGCCGTAAATCAGCTACTTTGGTTTAGCATCATCCTATCGCTCGCGGTCGCCGCGCTCATCTTGGCGGGCAAAAATTGCATATTCGGTGCGGTCTTTGGCAACATAACGCAAGAAGTCAGACGCAATGCGGACGCATATCTCACGATCGTCGCATTTTCACTGCCGTTTTTGGCTGCGTACTCGGCGGGCGCGGCGATATTTCGCACGATGGGCAACGCCAAACTGCCGATGTATATCATGCTTGCCATGAACGTGCTAAACGTCGCTCTTACCGCGGTCGCGATCTATACTTTTAAGATGGGTATCACGGGTATCGCCGTCCCTACGCTAGCGGCTAGAGTGCTAGCCGCCGCGATAGTCGTCTATTTGCTGCTCGACGTTAAGCTTAAGCTACACATAAGAAAAACGCTAAAATACGACTTTGATCTAGCGATGATAAAGCGGATTTTAAACATAGGCGTACCGTACGGATTTGAAAACGGTATGTTTTTCCTCGGGCGCATCGTTGTGCTAAGCCTCGTAACGATGTTCGGCACCGCCGCGATCGCCGCAAATGCCGTGGGCGGCACGATAGCGATGTTTCAGGTGCTGCCGGGAATGGCGATCGGCATGGGACTAACCGTCGTGATCTCGCGCTGCGTCGGTGCGGGCGACTTCGAGCAGGCCAAATTTTATGCCAAAAAAGTCATGATCACCGTCTATGTCGCTCAGTTGGTCAGCACGGCCTTCGTGCTGCTACTTTTGGAGCCTATTTTGCGACTTTATTCGCTCTCGCCCGAGGCCACGGCTATGACGACGCAGATCGTGTGGTGGCACGGCGTCATGATGGTGCTCATCTGGCCGCTAGCCTACACCTTGCCCGTCATTTTCCGCGCCGCCGCCGACGCGAAATATCCGATGTGGGTCAGCATCGCGTGCATGTTCGTCTGCCGCGTGGCGCTGGCGTATTTTTTTAGCCTTACGCTAGGGCTTGGGATGCTGGGGACGTGGTATGCGATGTTCGTGGATTGGGCGGTCAAGGCGGTGCTTTTTACGCGCAGGTACTTTAACGGCAAATGGACTAAATTTAAAGCGATTTGACCCTAAATTTGACGTATTTGTTTTTTGCGCACGATCAAATTTATGTTTGTTTTAGCGTCTACTTGGGGGTTTGGTTTGTTTTTTTTTGGGGGGGGGTATGACTGGCCAAAAAATTTGACATTTTTTTGACAGCGTGAGTTTTATTTTGGCGTTTTGGCGATTTTGGCGGATAAATTTGCTTTCGCGGTTCAAATTTAGATTTTCCGTTTTTTGCGATTTTAAGGTCTAGTCAAATTTGAAAAATCGGCTCTAGGCGACTTTGAAGCGTTTTGAGCGACGAAACGTCCGTGAGTTTTGAAAATACGGCGCTTCCCAAACGCGACAACGAATTTGACGACGAGCTTTGAGGCGGACTATTTTTGCGATTAAATTTGAGTTTTTACCTTTGATTTAAATCTTAGCCTAAATTTAGGTACTTTACGGCACCCAATTTGATATAATTTATAAAATTTAAACGCTTTAAGGAGTTAGCCGTGAACGCAAAATTTCAAGCTAAGATGAAAGAGCTGGATGAGAAATTTGCTGCAGTCCCTGAGGACGCAAAAAGGCGGTATGATAGGCATAGGTTTATCAGACGGGCGATTATGACGTACTGGTTGTCGGCGTTTGTCGCTTCTGATATTTTTTCTATGTTGGCATCTTATTTGGAGTCGTTTTTCATAAGTAACGACATAGAATTGCCGCCTGAAATTTTTAGCTATATTCGGGGTGCTGTGATGATAGTCCTGCCTATTTGCGCTACCATTTATGTTTTAAGGCGAAGTAAAACCAAACGATACAGCTATCTTTTTGTGAGGGATCAGTGGGATAGCTTCCTGGCTTTTAGGA
>CAUSIL010000153.1:0-5336 GCA_963531395.1 uncultured Campylobacter sp. | reverse complement strand
TCTCGCAAGCCACCCTTCCCTAGTATGCCAAGAGTCGCGCGCGGGTCGTCGATCGCGGCGATAGCGCGAATCAGCATAGCTTGATTTTTACCGCTATCAAGCCGTCCGATGTTTAGAAAAAACGGCTTAAATTTATCCTCTAGCGGCTCATCGGCGAGAGTTTTTATCGCCGCTAAATCGACCGCGTTATATAGCACCTTAGTTTTTGCGGCGTCGCAGCCGAAATTTCGCACGAGATCATCGGCGTTTCCCTGCGCGTTAGCTAGGATAAGATCAGCCCTAGGATAAAGCGCCTTAACTAAAATTCTATTCGCAAACCCGCTAAGTCCGCTTTTATAGATGACCGACGGACAGCTGCGCTCGCTTATCACCATGCGTCCTTTTACTCCGGCGATCCTTGCTAAAAGCGCGATATAACAAGGCCGGTTCATTAAGACAAAATGCAGGTCGATAGCCAAATCGTCGCAAAGTTTTTTATAATTTAAGGCTAGAAACGGAAACAAAAGCCCCAAACGAAATAGCTTTTTTACGCCGCTTTCGTATGGATCCGAGCGCTCGAGGAAGTGAATTTTTACCGCGCTTGGTATCTCGTAGGCTACGACCTCGCTCATTAAAACGAGATGAACTTCGTATTTTTCGCACAGAGCCGGGAGCAAATTTGAAACCACGCGCTCCGCGCCGCCAGGCCCCATCGAGTAGAGAAAAACGGCTAATTTTTTCATTCGCCGTGCGTTTTTTTGTAGATCCAAACGCGAATTTTAGTTAAAAACAAAATCATGGACTTTGGAAACGGGCTTAAAATCAGCATCGCAAGCGCTTCTTTGGTAAATTTAAATTTGAGGCTTTTAAAAAGATATTCGTACATTTTTTTGTATTCGCCGCCAAATTTCGCATAGTACGCCGCCATTTTATATAGGATCGCGATGTGAGCGTCGTTTATGCAAAATTTCGGCTCGGCCGAATTTGCCCCGTTTGCGCTAGCTTGAGCGTTTTTCTCGGCGATCTTTTGCAAAATAAGCTCCGCAGTCATCGCGTAGCCTTTCATTATGCAAAGCGGGCGTTTAAACGAGTTTATCGTGACGCTGTCGCTGCGGTGAAAGCGGTAAATACGCACTGTATCATTCAGATAGTAAGCAGGAAGGTCAAAAAGATATATCCAAAGCGTATTTTCGCTACCGTAAAGCCCTTTTTCAAAGCGCCTCTGGCCGATGGCGTCGCGACGAAACATTATCAAAAACTCGCCCGTTATCTTGCCGTCGTAGTAGTCCTGCGGCGAAATTTCCCCGCTTTTACTCAGTCCAAATCCCGAAAATTTCGTCGTCGGCTCGCCGTCAATCTCAAAATAACAGTTTGCCCAGACGCTGGCATACCCCTGCTCTAGCACGGCCGCCATCTTGCTTATGGCGCCTTCTATCAGCAAGTCATCGTCGTCTAGTATCACGAAAGCATCGCCGCTAGCGTGATCAAAGCCGTTGTTTTTATTGCCGTTTGGGCCGCGGTCGTAAGTTTGATTTAAGACGTATTTTACGTTGTCAAATTTAGCGACGTAACTTTGCGCAAGCTCGCGCGTGCCGTCGTTTGAGTTATCGTCGCTGATTATGATTTCTTTATTTTCGTAGTCTTGAGCCAGCGCGCTTTTTAGGGCAGCTTCAAAAAGCTCTTTGCGGTTGTAGGTTGGGATTATTATGCTTACTTTTAGCATTTTAGTTCTTTATATTTTGCGTGATAAAATCCATCCATTTTTGATAAATTTGATCGGTTTTAAAGGCGTTTTTGCGCTCGTTGGCGTTTTTTACCAGCTCTTGCCTAAGCTCCTCGTCGCGCATCAAGAGTTCGATTTTACTTCCGAGCGCTTTTACGTCGTCTATCGGTACTAAAAATCCGTCCTTGCCGTCCTCGATGAGCTCTTTTGCGCCGCTTGTAGCAGTCGCCACCCTAGCGCAGTTAAAAAATACGCTCTCGATTAAAACGTTTGGCAAGCCCTCGGTTTTGGAGCTTGAGACTAAAATTTTAGACCTTTCGTAAAGCGAAGCGACATCGCTCGTTTGTCCGACAAATTCGGCATTTAGATGCAGCTGCTCGTGCGCGATGAGCTCTAGTCTTTGCCTCTCTTCGCCCGCGCCCGCTATCACGATTTTCCAGTTTTTTAAAAGCTCTTTATCGACTAAGCTCATGGCTTTTAAAAATACGTCGCAACCCTTGAGCGAGATGAGACGACCGACGAAAAGTATGATATTTTCCTTCGGCAAGCCCTGTTTTTTGGCTTCAAACATCGGATTATACATCACGGTTTTATTTTTTACGAAGCCATAGTACTCGTAGTCCTCTTTTGTCAGCACCGTGAGTCCGCTAGCTAGCGGATAGAGCATACGACGCAAAAACAGCCAGCCGCGCCCTTTAAAAAAATCGGCGCTTGAATGCTCGCTGATAAAAAGCGGCTTGTTTATAAATAAATTCGACAAAATCACGTTGATATTGGTACTGTCCATCGAGGAGATAACGACGTCAAATCCGCCGTTTTTGATCAAATTTCGCTGATAAAAAAATTTTTTCACGCGCCTTATTAAATTTGCGAAAAAGCCTTTTTTCACCATCGGGAAAGGCAGATCGATCAGCTTTATCCTCTCGTCTAGCTCGTAAAACGGCGGTTTGGTGTCAAATTTTAAAAGCGTTACGTCGTGAAATTTCGCAAAATAGCTCGCTAGCAAGCTCATCACGCGCTCGGCGCCGCCTGCTTGCAGTGTCGAAATTATAAATAAAACCTTCATTCTCTCTCCAAATTTTAATCGATGCGCGAAAATTTAATAAATCTTCAAAATTATTGATTTTATAAATTTTGAGCTTTATAATCGCTTAGTTTCTTATCTTTTAAATATCCGCTCATAGCCCAAAATTGCCGCTTCAAAGCGCGTTGCGGCAACATATTTTAAGCTATTTAGGCGAGCTAGCGGCGAGACTTTTGCCTGCGCTCTTTGCACCCGCTCGGCTTGGATATTTGAGTCTGTTAGATCGGTTGGATGCGCGAAAATATCGCTAAAATACATCTTTAAGCCGTTTTGTAAAAGCAAAATCCGCCAAAAATCGGCCACGCAAAGCGCCTTTTTGTGCGTTTGCAAGAGCTTTTCTGCCGCGCGCCTATCAAGCACGTAGGCCGCCGCTCGGTAGATCGTGCCGTAAGAGCGCTTTGAGACCAGCCAAAAATCATCCTCCAGCTTTTTGCCAAATGCGCTAAATCGCCCCTCTAGCCCGTCTTGCGCGCCGCAAATGAGCGCCGAGCCCGCATCCATCTTAGTAGCCGTTTCAAACGCCTTTTTTACGCCGCTTTCGTCTCCGATGACGTCGTCTTCTAAAATGAGCGCGAACCGGGCGTCGCTTTTTAAAAACTCCTCGTAAGCGCGCACGTGAGAGAGCGAGCAACCGACCTCGGACGGGCTTAACAGCCTGCCGTAGACCTCAAGACTATGTAGCGCGTAGCCGTAGTACTCCTTTGCGCTCATCGCCCTGCCGTCGGTTGCCTCGACGATCTTAAATTCGCCGTAGTTTTTAAACCGCTCTTTTAGCTTTTGCCTGCGCGCCTCGTCGCTTTTTAGCGAAATAACGAATACTAAATTTTTCATCTTTTAAACTTCGATTTGATTTTATTTATCACCACTAGCTGCTCTCTTTTGTCAAATATCAAAAACAGGCTCGCGGCATATCCAAGCGCAAGCAAGACCGCCGAATACGCGGCAAATTCGCCCCAGCTTGAAATCTGCACGAAATTTCGCAGCCAAAAAAACAGTCCGCAAACGGCTGCGAAAACGGCTAAATCTTTAAAATAAACGCCGTAAAAAGTAGTAAGCGGCAGGCTCAAATTTAACGCGGCGTTTATAAGGTCAAATCCCAAAATGCGCACCGAATAAAGCGCGGCGCCGACGATCGCCATACCGTAAATGCCGTAGTCCGTAAATTTAAGCACGGCAATCTGCGCCAAAATCGTGCCAGCACCCAAAATCGTGTTTGCTATCGCGGGGCGTTTTAGTTTATTCGTCGCGCCGTCGAGATTAAAAAGCGAAAAAACGTAGCTGATAAATATAATCGGCACTAGAGTTATCATCGAAAGATTATAGATTAGACTTATCTCGTCCGCGCTTTTAAACGGCAACCAAAGCGTGTAAAATTCGCGCCCGAAAGCCACGAAAATAGCCGCCGGCACGCTCATGACAAATGCCGTAACTCGCATCGAAAATTTAGCCTCCGCAACAAGCGCGGTCAAATTTGATTTGGAGTAGTGCTCGACGAATTTGGGCGCAAATATCGCACTAAGCTGTGCCACGAAGCTTTCCAAAATGATCGGAGCCGCCTTTGAAACGGCTAAAATTCCCGTTGCGTTGCCGCTTAAAAATATGTTGCAGATAAACAGATCCATACCGCTCATAAGCACGCGGTTTAGGGCGTTAAAGCTATTATAGACGCCAGATTTCAAAAGCTCTTTTATCCTCGCAAAGTCAAATTCTCGCGGGTTAAATTTAAGCTCGGGCGTGATGCGGCGCGAAACCCAAACGCTCGTAAAAAAAACAAAGAGCGACGCGACTAGAGCTGAGATCGCGATATATGCGATCATCGGTCTGAAAAAATAAAAAAGCGCCACGATGAGAGCGGCCAAAATAGCGCTAGATGCGGCGTTGCGAACGGAGATGATGTAGAGCTTGTTTTTGATAAACATAGATACGCTGATGACACCGTTAAAAAGCCCGACGCAAAAATTTATAAAATAAAACGCGAAAGTAAGCCGCACGTCGCCTAGCAGCGCGTCGCTCACGTTTAGCACGCTTTGTAAATTTAAGATAAAAATGCCCGCGCCAAACAAAATAAGAATGCAAAAAAAGATATTTACGACTAGAACCGACGAGTAGTAGGCGTTGGCCGCGCTGGTATCGCCCCTATGCCACTCGTACGCGACGAAGCGGCCGCTAACGGAGTTTATCGCAGCGGTTACGACTAAAGCGTAGGCCACGATAGCGTTAGACAGCCCGACAAAGCCGTAGGCTTCGTTGCCTAGGCTCTTTAAAATGTAGGGCGTGAGGAAAAAATTTATCCCCATCGAGACGATAAAAACGACGATGGAGCTGATCAAATTTACGAGCATTACAGCCTTGCGTCGGCGTTTTCGTAAACGTTTTTGATATCGTAAACGAGAGCTTTGCTAAATTTTAACCCTTTAAATTTATCGTGAGCGACGGCGATCACGACGCAGTCGTAGTCAGCCTCGTCAAAGCTTTTTAGCGGCGCCAAGCCGTATTCGCGCTTCACCTCGGCTTCATCCGCCCACGGATCGTAGACGTCCACGCGACACC
>CAUSIL010000152.1:0-5341 GCA_963531395.1 uncultured Campylobacter sp. | reverse complement strand
AAAGACGGCATAAAAGAGCCCGTAGGCACCGGCGCGTGGAGATTAGTCGCCACCGAGCGGGGCGTTAGCGATACTTTTGTGAGGAACGATAAATTCTACGGCGAGCTACCTAAAATTTCTAAAATAGTCGCGCGCGTGATACCGGAGCCAAATACCAAAATCATCGCGCTAAAAACGGGAGAGGTCGATCTCGTATACGGCGGCGAACAGATCCCGATAGATAGCTTTAACGAGCTTAAAAAAGAGTTTGGCTGGGCGGTTTCTCAGCCGGTTTTTACTCTAGTTATCGCATTAAATTCGGCCAAATTTCCTACGAACGACGAAGCGGTTAGAAAGGCGTTAAATTTAAGCGCGAACAAAGATCCTATAGCTCAAAAAATATTTTTTAACGCGGCTAAAAAGGCTGATTTTTTATTTGACGCCTCGGTTCAAAACGCCGACATAAACGCTAGCGCGTATAATTTCGACGTTAAAAAGGCAAATCAAATCCTAGATGCCGCAGGCTACTCGACGGGCAAGGACGGCGTGCGATATAAAGACGGAAAAGCTCTTGAGATAGAGCTCGTATATATCGGCTCAAACGCCGTGCAAAAGGCCATAGGAGAGGTTTTGAGAGCTAATTTTTCTAAAATCGGCGTTAGGTTAAATTTAAAAGCCGATGAGGCGACTATCTTTTACAAAAAGCAAAAAACCGGCGATTTTGGCGCCGTATTTAACTCCACTTGGGGCGCGCCTTACGATCCTCAGGCTTTTTTAGCTTCGATGAGATTGCCCGCGCACGCCGATTATCAAGCTCAGCTAGGACTAGCTGATAAAGCGCAAATCGACGAGAAAATCGAACGTATCGCGCTTAGCTTGGATGCAAAAGAAAGACGCGATCTAACCCGTGATGTTTTAACGCGCCTGCACGAGAGCGCGGTGTACATTCCTATCGTTTACGAGACGACCAAGGCGCTTTGGAACAAGCGCGTAAAAGGCGTAGAATTTGATGCCTTAAAAGACCGCATACCGTTTGAAAAGATGAGCCTGGACGCTGCAAAATAATGCGCAAATCGCTTCTTTACGGCAATCGTCTTTCGCTCGTTTTTGTTTTTTTCGAGTCGTTTTTTGGACTATTTTTGCGCGGTACGGAGTTAAATTTACCTCTTGCGCCGCGCTTATTTGCATATTATTTAGAGCTTAGCTATGCTTAAATTTATCGTTAAACGCCTGCTTTTGCTCATTCCCGTCATGTTTGCGGTTAGCGTTTTGATATTTGCGCTACTGCGGCTAAACGGCACGGACGCGGCTATGAGCTATCTAAACGCCTCGGGTATCGCGCCCACGGACGAGGCTTTGGCTCACGCTAGAGCGCAGCTTAACCTAGATAAGCCGATTTTTGAGCAGTATGCGGTTTGGCTAAAAGACGCCTCTAGCCTAAATTTCGGCGCATCATACATCACCGGTAGGGCTGTTAGCGAGGATATGGCGCACTATTTTCCGGCCACGCTAAAGCTAGCCGCGCTAGGGCTATTTTTCACGCTTGTTTTTTCCGTTCCGATGGGCATACTTTCAGCCATTTATAAAGATAAATTTATCGACTACGCCGTGAGGTTTGTTTCGTTTTTGGGCGTTTGTACGCCGAATTTTTGGCTAGGATTTTTGTTGATTTTGCTATTTTCCGTGCATCTTAAAATTTTACCGCCTTTTGGCGCCGGCGGGCTTTCGCATCTTTTGATGCCGGCGTTTGCGATATCTTTTATGTCTATCGCGGTAAATTCTCGCCTCATCCGCGCAAATTTACTCGAAATCAAAAACAAACGTCACGTAAGCTATGCTAGGATGCGCGGACTATCCGCCTCTCGCGTACTCTTTAGCCACGTGTTTAAAAACGCCTCGCTGCCGGTCGTTACGGCGCTTGGTATGCATATAGGCGAGCTAGTAGGCGGCGCGATGGTGATAGAAAGCGTATTTGCGTATCCGGGTATCGGCAGATATGCGGTCGAGGCCATCATAAACAACGACTACCCCGTGATTCAGTGCTTTATTTTACTGATGGCGTTTGCGTTTGCTATTAGCAACCTCGTTATAGACGTGCTTTACGCCTTTATAGATCCTCGCATAAGGACTAACGCGTGAAAAAAATTTGGCTGATTTTTGCCTGTTTTACCGCGTTTGCGATGATTTTTATCATGCTTTTCGCGCCTTTGCTAGCGCCCTTTGATCCAAACGAGATTGATTTAGCGGCTAAATTTGAGCCCGCTAGCCTTTCTCATTTTTTAGGTACGGACCATCTTGGCAGAGACGTATTTTCTAGGCTTTTATCGGCTACTAGCATATCGCTGGGTTCGGCGTTTGCGACTATTTTTTTGATACTGTTTTTAGGGATTTTAGTCGGCGGGACGGCAGGATTCGTCGGCGGACGAACGGATCAAATTTTAATGCGGATTTGCGACGTGTTTTTTAGCGTGCCTACCGTTATTTTAGCGCTATTTTTAGTGGGGGTTTTAGGAACGGGAATGATAAACGTCGTTATCGCTATCTCCGCATCGCACTGGGCGTGGTATGCTAGGATAGTGCGCAGTATCGTATTAAGCCTAAAAAATGCCGATTACGTGCTGATAACTAGGACTTCGGGCGCAAGCGAAACGGTAAATTTCAAAAAAAATATGCTCCGCCCCATCATCGCTCAGTGCGCGGTGCTGGCGTCTTTAGATATAGGACATATCGTGCTGCATATTTCCGGGCTTAGCTTTTTAGGTCTTGGCGTAAAAGCGCCCGCGGCCGAGTGGGGCGTGATGATTAGCGACGCCAAGGAGTACGTTTTTAGCCATCCCGAGCTTATTTTTTATCCGGGTATCGCGATATTTTTGTGCGTGATGAGCTTTAATATCATCGGCGAGAGCCTACAAGAGCGTCTAGGCGCGGTATCGGAGGATAGATGAGTCAGGGTTTGACAAAGGATATTTTAGAAATCGAAAATTTATGCGTAAGCGCCGGACAAACGAAGCTGGTGCGCGGGCTAAATTTACGGCTAGCTTCGGGACGCATAACCGCCCTCGTCGGAAAAAGCGGTAGCGGCAAGACGCTAAGCGCGCTAACCTTGCAAGGCTTTACGCCCCAGGGCTTAAGCTCTAGCGCGGATATTTTTTTAAACGGACGAAGGCTTGACGTTGCGGCGCGGCGCGGTAAAATTTTCGCCTCCGTGATGCAAAATCCAAAAAGCGCGTTTAACCCTCTGCTAAGCATCGGCGCGCACGCTAAAGAGACCGCGGATGCGGCGAATTCGAGCCGAAATTTAACGCCGGAAGTCGGATTTTTTAAAGCGATGGGATTAGGACTTAAAAGAGCTAAAGCCGCTTTTAAGAATCAGCCTGCTTCCGCGCAATCTCAAATAAAGCTAGCCATGCGCGCGGTAGGGCTTGAGGAGGGCGCGCTAAAGCTATATCCGCACGAGATGAGCGGCGGTATGTTGCAGCGAGCGATGATAGCTTTAGCTCTGCTTAGCGGGGCTAAATTTATCGTCGCAGACGAGCCTACGACCGACCTTGATCTCGTTTCGCAGGCTAAAATTTTAACCCTCTTGCGCGACGCGGCGCGTCAAACGGGCGCGGGAGTGCTGCTGATAACGCACGATCTTTCCGTAGTGGCAAAGCTTGCGGACGATATTTACGTGATGGAGCGGGGCGAACTAGCTCAAAGCGGCGATACGCGCGAGATATTTTCGGCGCCGACTTTGGGTGCGACAAGAGAGCTTTTGCGGGCTCATTTTGCGCTTTACGCCGGTATGACGGAAGAATTTAGCCGTCAAAAAACCGCAAACGAAGCTAAATTTATAAAACCCGGCGCCTATGATTTGCGGACGTTTATCGCGCAAGTAGCGCAGGACTCTGAGCCGGGGTCTTGTAAGCTAAAATTTAGCGAGGATAAATTTACCCAAGCTAACGAGCCTAAGGAACCCGAGCAGATTTATGTAGTAGGAGGGCTTCCAAGCGTAGCGGAGGCGAAATTTCACGCTCCAAGCGAGCCGCAAGGAGACGATCTAAAAGAGGGCTGCAAGGACGAAAAACGCCTCTGCGCAGAGGCTAGCGACCCAAACGCTAAGACAAACCCCAAAACAAATACCCAAACGGGCGCTCCTAAAAACGAACAAGACGCGCAAAACTCGGACGAAAACAAAATAGCGCAAAACGATAAGGATATGCAAAACCGCGCTTTGAGTCCGGAAAATAGGCGAAAAACCGCTTCTGTAAGCGCAAATGACGATTTGCCTAGTCAAGACGCGCCGATTTTTAAATTTAACGACGAGGCCGATTTTTTTGAACTAAAATCTCAAGCGGCGGAGCCAAATTTAGACACGCAAGACGAGCGTGTCAGCTATGACGGCGGCTATGTCTTTAGCTCCAGCAAAGATAACTTGCTAGAGCAAGGTAAAGATATAAACGGCGCAGACGACGAAAAAACGAGCCTTGGCGCCGCAAACAAGGTAGATAAAAACGCCGTAAATTTAACGAAAAATCAAGCCGTTTGGGCTAAAGCGCATGCAAGCTTGATGGATAAAAACGCCGAAAATAGCCCAACCCAAACGCAGAGCCAAGCCGCGTCCACGCAAGAGAGCGTAAACAAAGCCGCGCTAGATGAGGCCGCTTCTGTCGCCTACGGGCAAACGCGCCAGGGTAAGGCCAGGCCTAATGCAGAAGAAAATACTCGCGATTCCAAGCTCTCGCCTCTACTAAAGGCATGCGGTATCGGCTGCGGATTTGAGAGCGTGTCGTTTTTGGGCAAGCGTACGCGCAAGGACGTTTTAAAGGGCGTTAGCTTTGAGATAAGGCAGGGCGAGGCTCTGGGGCTACTGGGCAAATCAGGCTGCGGTAAAAGTACGCTAGCTAAGGTTTTGACCGGACTTTTGCATCCTAGCGAGGGCTGGGTGGAATTTGACGGCCGTAGGCTAAATTTAACGGATTTGGATGCAAAAAGGGAGTTTTATTCGCAAGCGCAAATCGTATTTCAAGATGCGCCAAGCGCCGTAAATCCGCGATTAAGCGTGCGAGAAGTTATCGAAGAGCCGCTGCTATATCTAACCCGCATGCCCGCAGTGCAGCGACTAGAGCGCATAAGGCGGCTACTAAAAACGCTTGAGATAGACGAGAGTTTTTTAAACAAAAAAGCCTCGTTATTAAGCGGAGGACAGCTCTCGCGGGTAACGATTGCGCGCGCTTTGGCGGCTGAGCCTAGGCTGGTTGTTTTAGACGAAGCGCTAAGCTCTCTTGACGCGCCTTTGCAGACGTCGATCCTGCGGGTACTTGAACGGCTAAAGGGTAAAATTTCGTTTCTTTTTATCACGCACGACATTAGGCTCGTG
>CAUSIL010000151.1:0-5350 GCA_963531395.1 uncultured Campylobacter sp. | reverse complement strand
GGACAACACGGACAAAGAAGAAGCAAGATAAGCGAATACGGCTTGCAGCTTCGCGAAAAACAAAAAGCTAAATTTATGTACGGCATTAGCGAGAAGCAATTCCGCCGCTTATTCCAAGAGGCCGCTCGCCGCGAGGGAAATACCGGTGCGCTTTTGGTACAGCTTTTAGAACAAAGATTAGATAACGTAGTTTACAGAATGGGCTTTGCGACGACTCGCCGCTTCGCTCGTCAGCTAGTTACTCACGGACATATTTTAGTAAACGGCAAGAGAGTAGATATTCCTTCTTATAGAGTTCAAGCGGGCGCTAAAGTAGAAGTTATCGAGAAGTCTAAAAACAATCCGCAAATCGTTCGCGCGATCGATCTTACGGCGCAAACCGGCATCGTAGCTTGGGTCGACGTCGAAAAAGATAAAAAATTCGGAATTTTCACAAGAACTCCGGAAAGGGAAGAAGTCGTCATTCCTGTCGAGGAAAGATTCATAGTAGAGCTTTATTCGAAATAATAAGGGGTATAACGATGAGAAAAATTACCACATCAGCTTATATGCCTACCGAAATTTCAGTAGAGAGTATAAGCGAGAATGTCGCCAGAATAACCGCGTATCCGTTTGAAACGGGTTATGCGGTCACTTTGGCTCATCCGCTAAGACGACTTTTATATAGCAGTACGGTTGGATTTGCGGCTACGGGCGTCAAGATAGAGGGCGTATCTCACGAATTTGATTCGATGAGAGGCATGCTAGAGGACGTAGCGCAGTTTATTATAAATTTAAAAAACATCCGCTTTAAGCTAAAAAACGAGTCTGAGCGCGAGGTGGTTGAGTATTCGTTTAAAGGTCCAAAGGAGATAAAAGCCGGCGATCTAAAAAGCGATGTCGTAGATATCGTAAATCCGGACGCCTATCTTGCAACCATAAACGAGGACGCGGAGCTTAAATTTTCCGTAATCATCCAAAAAGGTATCGGATACGTCCCGAGTGAAGAGATAAGAGACAATACCGAAGAGGGTTATATAGCCCTTGACGCGTTCTTTACGCCTGTTAAAAAAGCAGTTTACGAGCTAGAAAACGTCCTAGTAGAGGACAATCCAGACTATGAAAAGATTATTTTTACGGTTACGACGGACGGGCAAGTGGGTGCGATCGAGGCGTTCAAACACGCGATCGAGGCGATGTATCAGCAGATGTCAGTGTTTAAAGGTGTTTTAAACATCGATGTTTCGGCAGGTCTAAATGCTCAAACTTCTGGCAGCGAGCATGCAAAACTACTTCAAAGCATAGAAGAGCTCAATTTGAGCGCTAGAAGTTCTAATTGCCTTGATAAAGCCGAGATTAGATTTATCGGCGAGCTTGCTTTGATGGATGAAAACGAGCTAAAAGAGCTTAAAAATTTAGGTAAAAAATCTCTCGAAGAGATTAAAGCCGTTATGCAAGAGATCGGATATCCGGTCGGCGGCGACCTAGGTGGCGGCAAAGAGCAACTAAAGAAAAAGATCGCCGACCTAAAATCACAAATGAGTGCAAAAGAGTAAAAGGAATATAAATGAGACACGGTCACGGATATAGAAAACTAGGTAGGACGTCGGCTCACCGCTCGGCTCTACTTAAAAACTTAGCTATCGCTATCATCAAAAGCGAAAAGATAGAGACGACCTTGCCTAAGGCAAAAGAGTTAAGAAGCTACATTGAAAAGCTAATCACAAGGGCAAGAAAAGGCGATAGCAATGCTCACAGAGCAGTTTTTGCCAACTTGCAGGATAAAGAAACTACAAACAAGCTAATAACTGAGCTTGCTCCGAAATTCGTAGGTAAAAACGGCGGATATACGCGCATCGTTAAGACTCGCATTCGCCGAGGCGATGCTGCCGAGATGGCTTATATCGAGCTAATCAAAGGATAACTTTCAGAGGGCTTCGGCTCTCTTTTTCTGCCTTATTTAAGATATAATCATACATAAACGACTTTTTAAAAAGATTAAATCTTGAGGCCTATTCTTTACTTCTCTGAAATCTTTTATTAATTTTTTGAAGTATTTGCCTTTATTTTTAAGAATGTGATGGTATCGTTTTATTATCGCATTAGGGTTAACTACGAATTTAATGCAAATAAAGGAAGCGTAAGCTTATACAATGACAACTATTGTTCCTGCAGATGACAAAGACTATAGTAAATTTAGAAATGTGCACATAAGCCCTTTCAAATTTTTGTTGAAAAATTTTAGGGAAAATTTTAAAAATTATCCTTACCAGCAACATATGGCAGTATTTGTCTTTCATTGTAGTCGTATTCGACAGACTCGTATTCTGATGAGTTACGGCAAAATCGTATTATAGCGAACCATTTGGCCATTTTTTAATTAAATTTAGGCTCAATTAATATTAAGCGGATTTTTTACTACGAATTTCGTCTTACTATTTATAAGACCTTTTATCAATTGTAGTAGCTTTCGATATGAGTTTTCTTGTGTAGTTTTAGTGTTGTATCTAAACTCTGCTTTGTTTCGCTTGCGGCTACAAGCAGAACACACTTTTAAGATGAAGCAAGAAATTCTTTTTCTCCTAGCCCCTCTGTGGTTGCTACCGTCGTTACAATTGAGAAGATATTGGCATAATCTCAGAAGCTTTCTGTACCGATTTATTCTTTGAATGGTTCACTCTATAATGGACACTAATATATCACGAACTTTCCAGCAATCAGAGCATATAGTAGAACCATCAAGCTCGCCATACTGAGGTAGTATGAGTATTGGTTCATTTGTGGAGCAGTTTTTAACCGTCTGAGCATCATATTTTAGCATGCCATTTTGCTCTACCCCACTGCGTTTGTAGCATTTCAATACACAGCTACGAGCGAAGCGAAGTAAAAGTAGCTTTCGTTAGTCTCAAAGCAGAGCTTCTAGGCGGAACCGGAAATCTCGCCGCTAAATTTATTTTTTTCACGTACTTTTTAGGATTTGAATTTTATCGGTGGGAATTTTTGCAATTTTGATTAAAAGAATAGTTCGTAGTGGGGCGTCAAAATAAGCTGCGAACAAAGTAAATTTTAAGCCGCTAAAGATAAAATTTACGCACGAGATCGTACGAAAATAAATTAAAAGCGAGCGAATTTGCATAAAGCGCATAAAGACCGCCGCGATAGAGGGAAAATGAAAATAGACTGGGAGAAAACGGGCGGACTTTTGCCCGTCGTCGTTCAAGATGTCGCAAGCGGCGAGGTTTTGATGCTTGCTTATATGGACGAAGAGGCGCTAAATTTGAGCCTAGAAACGGGCTTTGCGCACTATTTTTCGCGCACGAAAAACCGCATCTGGAAAAAGGGCGAACAAAGCGGCAACGTCCAAAAGATCGAGGACGCCTATCTTGACTGCGACAACGATACGCTGCTAATCAAAGTCGAGCAAAAAGGCGGCGCGGCATGCCACACGGGAGCGAAATCTTGCTTTTTTAGGAAAATCGCGAGCGTAAATTTAGGCGGCGAGAGCGAGCGAAATTTGACGGGCGCAGACGGACGGATTTTGACGGGCGAGTTAAATTTGGCGGGCAAAAACGGGCAAATTTTAGAGCGCGAGCAAAATTTAAGCGCGTCCGAGGCGCAAACTAAAAAACCTGCCTACGACATCATCGACGAGATCTATCACGTGATCTTGGAGCGCAAACTAAACGCCGATCCGCAGACTTCATACGTGGCAAGCCTGTTTAAAAAAGGCGAAAATGCCGTCTTAAAAAAAGTCGGCGAGGAGGCAGGTGAGCTAATCATGGCGTGCAAAGACGCGAGCGCGGCGAGAAGATTTGAAAATTTAACCGAAAAACATACGAGCGAAAGCTCAAATCTCAAAAAAGCGCAGCAAATTTTAAGCCGCGACGAGCAGGATTTAAATTCGCGAAATTTAACGCAGGGCGCAAAAGAGCAAGGCGAAAAAGACGAGCTCAAAAAGGCCCTAGAGGGCGTAGTTTACGAGGCGGCGGATTTATGCTTTCACTCGCTCATAGCTCTTGCCGCGCACGGCATACACCCCGAGCGCGTTAAAGCCGAGCTTGCGCGCAGGTTTGGGCTTAGCGGTATCGAGGAGAAAAACTCGCGCAAAGATTAGCGCGGCTAAATTTGGCACGCTTTATGCAGGCGGATTTTAAATTTAGCTCGCAATAAGCAAACGAGATGAAGAGGCAAGATGATAAACGAACTAAAACAAGGCTTAAATTTCTACATAACGCACCTTAGCTGGGCGGATTTTGTGGGCTATATCTGGATGTTTTTGACCTTTTTGGCGGTTCTTGCGCTTTGCATTTATATCGCTTCAAAGTCTTATTTCGCCGGTTTTGCGCTCACAGTCGTTAGTATCGCGGCGCTTGGGTACGGGGCGCATTTTATGCCTAAATTTTTAGATCAAAATTTGAGGGCGCGAGAGCTGGAGATAGTTTCTACCAAGCAGCTTGAGTACTCAAATACGCTTCTTGTGGATATGCGCCTTAAAAATCTTTCAAAAAAGCCTTTTAACTACTGCGAGATCGGACTTGTTTTTTATAAAAACTCGGACAATATCTTGCGCCGCTACGCCAATGAGCTAAAGCCGTTTTTAAAGGAAAATATCGTGCTAAAGGACGTGCTGGACGTAAATGCCACGCGCGAGATCACGCACGTCGTAAATGATTTTCGCGTGAATGACTACAACGTCACGGCAAGTTCGGAGTGTTTTTGATGCAAGGGTATTTTAACGTCTTTCACTTTATCGCGCTCGCGGCTTTGGCGCTGCTATCGGTACTTTTTATGCTGCTTTCGCGCGGAGAAAAAGACCCGAAACTGTTTAAAATTTACCTCTTGATAAACATCGCCGCGACATTGATAATGGGATATTTTTTTATGTTGGTCGTGGATAAATACACTAAAAGAGCCGCCCTAACCGAGTTTGCCGCTCATAGGGTGCTTAGAAACGAGACCGTTATGTTTAAAGGCTCGCTGAAAAATACGGGCGAATTTAGCATCGCAAACTGCGACCTCACCGTCAAGGTCGTCAATAATCCGGTCAGCAAAGACACGATCGCCGGCGCGGTTTTCAAGCCTAGCGGATGGTCGCTATTTTCGCATGACGAGCGCACGAACGTCGCTGAGATCACGGCTAGCGTCGCTAAAAACATCGCGCCTGGACAAATGCGAAATTTTAGCCTTTCTATGCCCTATCCGCCGCATTTTACAAATACTCAAACGATAACGAATCTAGAGTGTAGATGAGCGCGGCCTGCGGACAAGATAAATTTACGGCTTGCCGGGTAGTCGGCGTAGCTATTTGTTTAGGGCGAATGACGTTAGGAGCATAGCTATTTTTGTGGCTTATCTTTGCGTGTCTATACCT
>CAUSIL010000150.1:0-5400 GCA_963531395.1 uncultured Campylobacter sp. | reverse complement strand
ATCAAATTTTACGAAGAACTAAAACCGATGCCGGAAGAAAAAAGCGTCAAGATAGCGCTAAACACCTTTACTCCGCCTCCGGCACCTCCGGCCCCGACTCCTCCAGCGCCGCCGCCTCCGGCACCGCCTGCGCCTCCTCCGCCAGAACCCGTCGTCACTCCGCCGGAACCGCCAAAACCGGTCGAGCCGCCTAAGCCGATAGAAAAGCCAAAACCAGTGGAGAAACCAAAGCCGATAGAAAAGCCTGTGGAAAAACCGAAGCCAAAGCCAAAACCTACGCCAAAGCCGGTTAAAAAGCCTGAGCCCGAGCCCGAACCGCAGGTAGTGCAAGCGCCTCCGACTCCCGCACCGCCTACTCCTATGCCGCCGACGCCGCAGCCAAGCCCTGCTCCGTCAAAAACCAGCTCTTTACCGCCTAGCGGAGCGGAGACGGTCGGAGAGTTTAACTTCTCGACATCAGCCGGCGATGAGAGATTTGCTAAAATCCAAAGGGCGATACAAAAGCACCATAAATACCCTAAACGCGCCCAAAAAATGCGCCATCAGGGCGTAGTAGAGGTTAGCTTTTTGTTCAAAAAAGACGGTAGCGTCCGCGACGTAAAAGTAATAAAAAGCTCAGGCTTTGAAACGCTAGACGAGGCTGCAGTCGAGCTTATAAACCGCGCCGCGCCGGATTTTCCTACGCTTGATCGCGACTACGTCATCAAAATCCCGGTTAGCTACAAGCTCACGTAAATTTAAGCCGTTTTTGCGGCTTAAATTTTACCTTTTGATTTTACAAAATTTGATGCAAAAGCAAAATAAATTTTAATAAAAAGCATAAAAATAAGCCGTTCTAGTTATAAATTTAGCGCCGCTAAATCGGTTGCGATCAAATCAAATTTGACGCTGCAGCAAGAATCAAAATTTGCCAAATTTACTCCAAATTTAGCCGATGCCGTTAGTTCAAATTTATACCTGGCGATCTCGCTAAATTTTACTTAAACGCCCTTTTATACGAGTTTTCTATTAGCTCGCAGCATCCTAGTTCGCTCATCGCAGCTTGCGCGAAATTTGGATTTCGTAGCAGCTCTCTACCGTAAGCCACCGCGTCGCAAACGCCGCCTAGCAGTAGCGCCTCGCCCTCGGACGCCTTTGTTATAAGTCTGGCAGCGATCACCGGGATGCCGATTGCTTGCTTTACGGCCTTAGCATAGCCCGCTTGATAAAGCGGCGTAAATGCCGGCGCACTGTCCGTGCACTCAAAAAATCCGCCCGCCGAGACGTGGATAAACGCTGCGCAAAGGAGCTCGAGCCCCCTCGCTAGCCGCACGCTATCCTCTAGGCTCCAGTCGCCCTTCACCCAGCTTTGTGCACTTATGCGTACGCCGACGGGGATTTTTACCGCGGCTTTTATCTCGCTTAAAATTTCTTTTAGAAATCTCGCGCGGTTTTCAAAGCTTCCGCCGTATTCGTCGTCTCTCAGGTTGATCCCGGGCGAGAGAAATTCGCTGATGAGATAGCCGTGCGCGACGTGGATCTAGGTCGCGGCGTATCCTGCGCGCTGGGCTCTAACCGCGGCCTGGGCGAAAGCTTGCTTGATCGAGACGATGCCCTCTGTACTCATCTGGCACGGCATTTTGTAGCTCTTGCTAAATTTCAGAGCGCTAGGCGCGATCAACCCCTCGCACTCGCTTTTCTGCCGGCATGCGCGAGCCGGGCGGCCATAGAGGCGCCCTGTTTGACGCACTCTTTGACGAGTCTGGCGTGCGCCTCTAGCTGCTCGTCGTTCCACAGCCCCAGATCGCGGCCCCTTATCCTGCCTATAGGCTAGGCCGCCGTAGCCTAGGTGATGATGAGCCAGGTGTCTATAGCGCCCGTACATCGTAGTGCAGGCGACGGAAGCGCCTATGAGACGAAAATTAATTTGCGCCCTGATTTGTAAAATTTTACGTTTTTAGGCAAATATTTGCTAAATTAGCTGCACAAAAAACAGGCTCCGTATAGTCGGGCGAAAATTTAGTTTGCCGTCGTCGCTTGAAAATTTAAGCGCGACTTTCGCTACGAACGCAAATTTTAGTCTAAAACGAAATTTGAGTTTAAATTTTGCCGTATTATAAAATTTGACCCGAAGTTTTAAAAGATTGCGGTTTTATATTTACAAAGCGACGGAGCAAAAATCCCCAACTCCGCCAAACTACGAAGCGGCCGATACTATGCGCCCAAACGACTACGCCAAGTCCTTTAAATCCGTCCTGTAAGCGTCTTTTAAGCGCTTAACGTCTAGCTCGCGGTTTAGATTTACGAGGCGAAATTTGACCGCCTCCCACCACTCTTTGCCGTCGTATTCGCGTCGCACGAGCACCATATCGTCTAGCTCCACGCGCAGATCAAGCGGCACCTCATACAGTCCCCAGTCGTTATCGTAATCAGTCGCTTCGGCTAGCTGCTTAAATTTCGCTAGATCAATAAAGCCGTCTGCGCTGCCTACGGCTCTAACGTCGCTCCAAATTTTACCGTTTTGCGCCAAAACCAGCTCCAACTCGGCAAATAAATTCACCAGCTCGTAATCGCTTGATTTATGTCGTTTTTCTAAATGCATTTTAAATTCCTTTAACGCAAAGCGCGTGAAGTCGCTTAAATTTACGCGTAGGGTCGCGCGGCGCGGCGAATAAATTTAAAAACCGCGCGATTTAAATTCGGACGATAAATTCGGCGGCGTTTTAGCCTTTTGCAGTCAAATTTAAACTTTTAGTAGGCGTATGACGTCCACCAAAACTAGGACGTGCGGTGCTTATTTTTGTTTGCGGCGCGCTAAAATCGCCCGCGGTAATCGCCCAAAAGCTGCTAAAAGTCGCCCCTGATAGCTTGCGAGCGCTCGCTCAGAAGCAGCTCCTGCAAAAGGGCGAAAATTTCGCTCTCATGCGCCAGCGTGCAGCCGTAGTAGGGATCAAGGTAATAATCTAGACACAACAAGAGCGAGGCTTTCTCGGCCTCATCATCACCTCGCAAAACGGCGGCGATGCCCTCTATGCCGCCCTCTGCTATGGCTTTGTGCCTAGCCTCGTAATAGACCGTGCGCGCCAAATTTTGCCCTTTTTGCACGCCGCTTATTCGGCCTTAGCCGCATCCCACGCAAGGATCGTCTTACCCTCGGCGTCGGTAGCCACGTCGCCCATACCCATGATGTTGTAGCCGCAGTCGACGTAGTGCACCTCGCCGGTCACGCCGCTAGCAAGGTCGCTGAGTAGATACATCGCGCTCTTGCCGACGTCTTGTGTCGTGACGTTGCGTTTTAGCGGGCTATTTACTTCGTTGTAGCGTAAAATCATCCTAAAATCGCCTATTCCGCTTGCGGCAAGCGTTTTGATAGGGCCTGCACTGATCGCATTTACGCGGATGCCGCGCGCGCCAAGATCGTGAGCGAGGTAGCGAACCGAGCTTTCAAGCGCTGCTTTTGCGACACCCATAACGTTGTAGTGAGGCACGAATTTCGGTCCTCCGAGGTAGGTAAGAGTTAGCACCGAGCCGCCCTCTTTTAGCACCGGCAGCACCGCGCGAGTAAGGCTCAGTAGCGAATAAACGCTCGTGCCCATCGCGATATCAAAGGCTTCTTTTGTGGTGTTTACAAACTCGCCCTCAAGCGCTTCTTTTGGCGCATAGGCCACGGCATGCACGACGAAATCTATCTCGCCCAGGTCTGCTTTGATGCGATCCGCAAGACCGTCAAGGTGAGCGGGATTATTTACGTCAAGCTCATAGACAAATTTGCTCCCAAACTCCTCCGCGATCGGCTCTACGCGTTTTTTCAGCGCGTCGTTTAAGTAGGTAAACGCCATCTGCGCACCCTGCTCGTGACAAGCTTCGGCAATGCCGTAAGCGATAGATTTGGCGTTAGCGACGCCGACGATGAGGCCCTTTTTGCCTTTTAAAATCATTATTTCTCCTTTAAATTTTGCTTGGCTTTTTCTACTTATTCTGCGTTAAAATTTAAAAAATAATGCTCACGAACCATATGTTCGCTCCGCTTATTTTTTAAATTTTGCCTTGACTAAGCAAAAAATCCTTCGCAATTTGAAATTTATAAATTTACAAAATTCGACGAAACGCCAAATTTAATAGCGGCAGTATCGTGAGATGGATTTTAATGTTGTGTAGAAATTTTAAGTCAAGACTAGGCGCGTAGCCCGTCGCGGACTTAAAATTTCAAACTCATTAAAAGACACTCACGAGACAACGCGTATAAGCTCTAAAAACTTCGACGCGTCCCAGCTCGCCGTACCTACCAATACTCCATCGCAGTTCTCGATACCCGCTATCCCGCCGATATTTGCGACATTTACGCTGCCGCCGTAAAGTAGCGGCGCACTCGTCTGCTCGCGGATGAAATTTAAAATCTCCTCTATCTGCTCTGCGCTCGCGCTCTTGCCAGTTCCTATCGCCCAAATTGGCTCGTAGGCGATCAGCAGCCGCTCGTAGCCAAGGTCGATATTTTTTAGCTGTTCGGCCAAAAACTCCTTCGTGCCGCCAGCTTCGTTTACGCTCAAATTTTCGCCGATGCAGTAGACGATCTGCCAGCCCGCCTTTACGGCGAAGTCGAATTTAGCGCGCAAAAGCTCCTCGCTCTCGCCTAGCTCGCGCCGTTCGGAATGCCCGATCAGCACGCTTTTTACGCCAAACTCGTCCAGCATCGCCTTACCGATCTCGCCGGTGTGAGCGCCGCTTTCGCACGGGTAGAAATTTTGCGCGCCGAGTTTAAATTTATGAGCCGCAAGATCAAGCGCGCTAAACGGAGGAAAAACCGTCACGTCGTCGTTTGCGCTTAAATTTGCATCTAAAATTTCAGCGTATTTAGCAAAGCTCGCTCTCGTGTGGTTGCACTTTAAATTTGCTAAAAACCTCACTCCGCAGCCTTTCTAAGCGGTTTTATGCCAGGTAGCTCCTTGCCCTCAATGAGCTCCAAGCTAGCACCTCCTCCTGTGGAGATAAAGGTCATCTCGTCGGCATCCCCAGCGCGCTCGACCACGTCGGCCGTATCGCCGCCGCCCACGACCGTAGTCGCGTGAGTGTCGATGATGGCGTGGCTCATTTTGATGCTGCCTTTGCTAAATTTATCCATCTCAAAAACGCCCATCGGCCCGTTCCACCAGATGGTTTGCGCATCGGCGATGACCTCTTTAAAGAGCCTAATCGACGCAGGTCCGATATCTAGCCCCATCCAGCCGCTAGGTATTTCTTGCACGGGGACGAACTTCACGCCGCTTTCGGCCGAAAAGGTCTGAGCTGCGACGACGTCTACGGGTAGGTAAATTTTAATGCCCAGCTCCCTGCCCTTGCGCAAAATTTCGAGCGCATCGTCGATGAGATCCTCTTCAAGCAGCGAGTTTCCGATATTTTCGCCGAGCAATTTTAGAAACGTAA
>CAUSIL010000149.1:0-5409 GCA_963531395.1 uncultured Campylobacter sp. | reverse complement strand
GCGTCTGCAGTTGAGAATTACTCACAACGTCACCGTACTGGCTCTTTAAGGCGGGTTTTGCCTACTTCGTAAGCGATTTTTGGGCGCTCGTAGGTCGTTAGCTTTGCGCAGTTTGCGGCTAAAATTTCCATAAAGCCAAAGTATGCCGATTTTACCGCGTTTTCATCGTCTTTTAAGAGCGCGGCGATGTCGGCAAAATTTACGCTTGCCGGATAAACGTCGGTAAATACCTGATAAAGCCAGTCGTACTGCGGCTTCATCGGAGCGCCGTTTATATTTACGTAGCCATCTTTTGCTCGGTCGAAATTTGCCGAGATATGCAGCTTGCAAAGCTCGTCTGCGCCGATATTTACGCTAAAGTCGTCTGAAACTAGGTCTTTGTGCGTTATCATGCTACGCCTAAAAACCCTGTTTGTTAAAAAATCAAGCATCTGTTCTTTTGGGATGCGTGAGCTAAAATTCGCGTCTATATACGCGTCAAATTCGTCTATGCCTAAATTTGATTGAAAAACGTCCTCCAGTCCGACCTCGGCGAGATAGGCAAGGCCGTTTTTATCAAGATCGGCCGCAAAATCCTTAAAATAAATCGGATCGTTAAAAACTTCCAGATACTCGTGCGCTATATATGAGTTGCTAGCGGATAAGATATAGTCGATGTGAAATTTTAGACTTTCGTAATTTAAGAAAATTTGGCTTACGTTGCCGTCTTTTTGGCAAAATTTCGCGTACTCTCCAAGTACTTTTAAAAGCTCCCTTGCTTTGGCTACTTTTGCGGCCTCTCCTTTTACGTCTTTGGTGCCAAATACTAAAAAATCTCTGATCGTATCCTTGATCTTCCAGCCCGGATAGACGTTGTAGCTCACATAGGCGATACCGTTTGGGCTCAAAAATCGCTTGATCGTTTTTAGGATCGCGTCCTTTACGGCGTCCGGTACCCAGCTATAAACGCCGTGGCAGACGATGTAGTCAAATTTCCCGTAAGCACTCACGTCTGTATCCGTAAGATCGCAGATATCTTTTGCCATAAATTTTATATTATCCACGCGCATTTGCTCGGCTAGCTCTTTGGCTTTATTTATCTGTACCTCGCTTAGATCTATGCCAAGAGCCTTTGCTTGCGGATTTGCGATAGCAAAAGGAAATAAATTTCCGCCGTAGCTGCAGCCGATTTCTAGTACTTTAGCCGTTTTTGACGGCGGCGGCGTCAGCGACAAAAACGAAGCCAAAGCCTCAAGGCGTGCGGGAGAAGTCTCCGCAAAAGCGCCCGAGATATAGGGAAGCTCGTCGTAGGATTTTTGTATATCGTTCATTTGCACGTCCTTTAAATTTATATAAATTTTATAGCGATGATAATACAATATACGCCGTTAAATCCAAGTAAATTTAGGCGAAAAATGAACGACACCATAAAAATCACGGGCGCGCGCGAGCACAACCTAAAAAATTTAAATCTTGAAATTCCGAAAAACAAGCTCGTAGTTTTCACCGGACTTAGCGGTAGCGGCAAGAGCACGCTAGCCTTTGATACGCTTTATGCCGAGGGGCAGCGCAGATATATGGAGAGCCTTAGCAGCTACGCCAGGCAGTTTCTAGACCGCGTAGGCAAGCCCGACGTCGATAAGATCGAGGGCCTCACGCCCGCCATCGCGATAGATCAAAAAACCACGTCCAAAAACCCGCGCTCGACCGTGGGCACGATAACGGAAATTTACGACTACCTGCGCCTTCTATACGCTCGCATCGGTATCCAGCACTGCCATAAGTGCGGCAAACCGATCTCTAAAATGTCGGCTAGCGACATCATAAACGAGATCCAAAAGCTGCCCCAGGGCGCCAAAGTCGTCATCTATGCTCCACTCGTGCGCGAGAAAAAGGGCACATGGGCGGATTTGATCGAAAATTTACGCGGCAAAGGCTACGTGCGCGCCCAGATAGACGGCGTGCAGGTGAGATTAGACGAGGAGATCGAGCTAGCTAAAACCAAAAAACACACGATAAAGCTCATCGTAGACCGCATCGTGATAGACGCGGATAACGCGCAGCGCCTAGCCCAGGACGTAGAAAAAGCGCTAAATGAAAGCTACGGCGAGGTCGAGATCGAGATAGCAAACGCCGAAGAAATCGGACTAAAAGAGAGCTTTATCCACTACAGCGAGCACTCGGCGTGCTTTGATTGTAAAATTTCGTTTACGCCGCTCGAGCCGCTTAGCTTTAGTTTTAACTCCCCAAAAGGCGCGTGCGAGAGGTGCGACGGACTGGGTATTCGTTACAGCCTCGACCTTAGCAAAATAATCGACGAAGAAAAAAGCATAGAAGGCGGCGCGATAAAGCTGCTCTACGGCTACAATATGAGTTATTATTATAAATTTTTGCTGGCTTTTTGCGAGCAAAACGGTATCGACGTAAAGCGCCCCTACTGCGAGCTTAGCGAGGACGAGAAGCGCCTCGTGCTCTACGGCAACGTAAAAGAGGTCGAGTTTTTCTGGAAGAAAAACAAGCTGCTGCGCAAATTTGAAGGCGCGCTAAAAATCACTCACGGGTTGCTAAAAGACTACAAGGACTTTGACGAATACATGAGCGAAAAGGTCTGCGACGACTGCGGCGGACACAGGCTAAAGCCTCAAAGCCTAGCCGTTAAAGTCGCAGGGCGCGGTATCGGCGAAATTTTAGACATGAGTATCGAAAACTGCACCGCGTTTTTTTCAGACGAGTCAAATTTTAGCTACCTTAGCGAATACGATAAAACGATCGCAAAGCCGATATTTAAGGAGATAAACGAGAGGCTGTTTTTTCTCTACGACGTGGGGCTTGGCTATCTATCGCTCGGACGCGACGCGCGTACGATTAGCGGCGGCGAAGCGCAGCGCATCAGGATCGCTAGCCAGATCGGATCGGGCCTTAGCGGCGTGATGTACGTGCTAGACGAGCTTAGTATCGGTCTGCACGAGCGCGATACGCTAAAGCTCATCAAAACCCTGCGAAATTTGCAAGCCAAAGGCAACTCCGTGATCGTAGTCGAGCACGATAAAAAGACGATCGAGGAGGCCGACTATATCGTAGATATCGGGCCTGGAGCCGGGAAATTCGGCGGGCAGATAGTTTTTGCCGGAGACGTGAAAAGCCTGCTAGGCTCAAGCACCCAAACCGCGCTTTACATAAACGGCGAAAAGGAAATCGACTACCAAAAAAACCGAAAAATCGACACGTGGCTTGAAATCTCAAACGTAAATATCAACAACATATCAAATTTAAGCGCGCGCTTTCCGCTGCGAAATTTAGTCGGTATCACGGGAGTGTCGGGCTCCGGTAAAAGCTCGCTCGTGCTGCAAACCCTGCTGCCTGAAGCTCAGGAGCAGCTAAACCGCGCCAAAAAGGTAAAAAAGGTCGCGGGAGTAAATTTGAGCGGACTAGAAAATCTAGACAAAGTGATCTACCTCGATCAAAGCCCTATCGGCCGCACTCCGCGCAGTAATCCAGCCACCTACACGGGCGTGATGGACGAGATCAGAGGGCTTTTTGCGCAGACTAAGGAAGCCAAACTGCGCGGTTACAAGATCGGCAGGTTTAGCTTCAACGTCAAGGGCGGACGCTGCGAAAAGTGCCAAGGCGAGGGCGAGATCACGATCGAGATGCACTTTTTGCCCGACGTAAACGTCGTTTGCGACTCGTGCGGCGGCACCCGCTACAACGCGCAGACGCTAGAAATCCTCTACAAAGGCAAAAGTATCGCGGATGTGCTAAACATGAGTATCGACGAGGCGGTGGAGTTTTTTAAATCCGTGCCTAAAATCGCTAGCAAGCTAACGACGCTGCAAGACGTGGGCCTAGGCTACATCACGCTGGGACAAAACGCCGTGACGCTAAGCGGCGGCGAGGCGCAGCGCGTAAAGCTCGCAAAAGAGCTCAGCCGCTCGGATACCGGAAACACGCTCTATATCCTTGACGAGCCGACTACGGGGCTGCATTTTGCCGACGTCGATAGGCTCGTGCGAGTGTTGCACCATTTGGTCGATCTTGGCAACTCGGTCTTTGTTATCGAGCACAACATGGACGTCATCAAAAACTGCGACTACATCGTCGATATGGGCCCCGAAGGCGGCGCAAAGGGCGGTAAAATCATCGCCGAGGGTAGCGTAAAAGAGGTCGCTAAAAATCACGCAAAAACGGGCAGCTATACGGGTAAATTTTTAGCCGAGGAGCTGGAAGCCATGAAAAACGCGGCAAAAAAGGCGAAGAAAAAATAAACGGCGAAACAGATCGGTAAAATTTAAAAAGCTATATCGGCGTAAATTTACGCGAGGCTCGCCGCGTTAAATTTGAGGAAGCAAAAATGGACGCAAAACTCTATCTAAACAAAGCCGTTATGCAGCTATCAAGGGGACTTGAGGAGGGCGGCATGCGCTCAAAAGCGAGGGCGACGAGGCGAGCAAGGTACAAGCTAGCGTGATTTTAGGCGAATATTTCGTGATGAAAGGCGAATTTGCGCAGGCTAGGCGATACCTCGAAACCGTAGTCGAAAACTCTAGCGAGCTGGAAGAAAAATACGACGACTTACTAAACGATGAGATCTACAAAGCCGATCTGCTCCTGGATATGATCGATCGCTTTGGGTTTTTAGCGAAATGACAGGCAAATTTGCGATATAAATTTGACGGTTTGCGGGCTTAACCGCGCCAAATTTAGCCCGCAAAACGGCTGTAAATTTAATGAAAGGCAAAAATGAGACTTTGGACGATAAGCTTTAAATATCTCGACGCAAAGGGGCTTGTAGCGCTGTGGCGCGAGGCGCTGCTAGCTAAAAACGTGCTGGCTGGGCTTACTAAAGGCTACAAAAATCACCCGCAGCTTGACCGCTTTTACGCGCATGAAAACCCGCTAGAGGCGATAAATGCGTATCTGGCGGGGGTTTACTCACAGGCCTGCGCTCGCGGCTATAAATTTGACGCGGCAAAAGTTGGTGAATTTGACGAGCGAAATTTAGCCAAAATAGCCGTCTCTCGTGGGCAGATAGAGTATGAATTAGCCTTTTTGCAAGAGAAGCTAAAATCGCGCGACGTCGAGGCTTACGAGCGAAATTTAAGCGTAAAAGATATAGAAATCGCGAGCATTTTTAAAGGAATCGAGCCGTGGGAAAAGGTGAAAATTTAGCGCTGTATCGCACGTAAATTTTGGCTTGCTTGCGCAAATTTGATTAAAACGCCAAAATACGTTGCGTCGATTTTGCCAAAAACTACGGCAAATTTCGAGCGTTAATTTAGATGTTTAAAACGCCGTAAAATAGCGCAAATTTGGCGTTAGGTTAATACGCGGCTTTGAGTGAGTAAATTTGATTTTGCGTTTCGGCGACGTATGGACGTAAGATAAAAATCTCGCACGAATAGCGTTGTTATAAAATTTACGAGCTAGCGC
>CAUSIL010000148.1:0-5409 GCA_963531395.1 uncultured Campylobacter sp. | reverse complement strand
AAAATCGCCAAATTTTACGACGAAAAATTTGAGAAAAACCCGTATTTTAGCACCGTGAGGCTGCCTAGCGATGTCGTTAGTTCGCGCCACCTCTACCCTATCTTGCTATTTCGCCAGTTTTGGTGCGCCAAAGAGGACATATTTGCCGCCCTCCACGCGCGCGGCATCGGCGTGCAGGTGCACTATAAGCCTACTTATAAATTTAGCTTTTACCGCGAGCGCTACGGCGATATCTCGGTGCCTAGCGCCGAGGATTTTTACGCCGCCGAGCTTAGCATCCCGTGCCATCAGTGCATGAGCCTAGAGGACGCAAATTTCGTCGCGGAAGCGCTTTTTGAGGTTTTAAAGAGCTTTGATACACCGCAAGGTTGTAGAGTTTGATCCTGCTCCACGCGCGCGGCAACGAAAAAATCGGTATCGGCAACCTCGCAAGGTGCTACGAACTAGTAAAATTTCTAGCTCCAAGCCGCGACGTAAAAGCGATTTTCGAGTGCGACGAAAAGTTATTTTCCAGATTTAGCCAAAACGCGATTAGAAGCGAAAATTTGGAGCATTCAAAGGAGCTGATTTGCCGACTAAAACCGCAAATTTATATTAACGATTTGCTCGATGCGGATAAAAATTTAAGCGATATCGCGCGAAACGCGGGCGCGCGCAAAATCGTAAGTTTTAATACCCTAGAATACGGTTTTGAGCCGGACGCGCTATTTATAATGGACGAGTTTGACTACCCCGCCGCAAGCGGAAATTTCGAGGTTTTTCGTTCGTTTGGCTACTACATCGTGGGTAGCGACGTAGTAAAAAGGCGTGCTAAATTTACGCCCAAAGCTCAGCTAAAAAATATCTTGCTATCTTTCGGAGGCGCCGATCCCGCGACGTTTAGCGAGTATTTTGCAAACGCAATCGCAAACGACGGTCGCCTTTATACGTTAGTTTTGGGGCCTGCGATGAGCGATGAGCGAAAGACGAGGATAAAAAGCGTTAAAAAACCGAATTTAAGCTTTATCGACAGCCCCGCAAATTTGATAGACCTAATCTTAAATCACGACGCATTAGTCACGTTAGGCGGTATGAGCGCATACGAGGCGATGACGCTAGGTACGCCCGTTTGCGGCGTAGAGTGGAGCTACCTAGCCTACGTAGTAAGAAGTTTTGCAAAGCTCAAAATGATAAATAATTTAGGCGATATTAAAAATGCCTACGAAAATTTATTAAATTTAAATTTAGCAAGCGTAAATGAAATTTGCGAAAACGCCTACCTCAAAATAAGCGGCGACGCGCTAGCTAAGATAGCGAAAATTTTAGACGGATTTGAAAATGAACGAAGTTGAATTAAAAATTTGCAAAGGCGGCGATCTGGGCGCTAACTCCTACGTAATAACCTGCGGCGAGCGCGCTATCGTCATAGACCCGGCCGACTTTACGCAGATTACGGACGCTTTACGCGGCAAGAAGCTTGATTTTATCGTTATCACGCACGAGCATTTTGATCACGTCTTAGCGCTAAACGAGCTAAAAAGCCGCTACGGCGCCAAAGTAATCGCGCAACGCAAAGCAAGCGAAAATATCGCAAATCCGAGCAAAAATTTATCGAGATTTAGCGATATGATTTACGACGTTATGAAGATTAAAAAAACGCGCGAAACGCCGGAATTTAGCGCGCAAAAGGCCGATACCGAATTTGACGAAAATTACGAGCTTTCGTGGCTGGGGCATACGCTTACGTTCGTTCATACGCCCGGACACTCCGAGGGCAGCTGCTGCGTGAAGCTAGGAGGGCTACTGTTTTCGGGCGATAGCTTGTTTGAGGCCGTAGATACGTCGTTTCTAGGCGGCGCGAAGGCAAAAACCGCATACGAGAAAATTTCTATGCCGTACTTTCGCTCGCTAGATCCGTTTTTGCGCGTTTGCCCCGGACACGGCGAGAGCTTTATCCTAGGCGACAAACTAAACGCGCGCCAAAAAGCGACGGAAATTTTTAAAAATCGTCCGAAATTTACGAATTTTTTCGTGAATTTTGGCGAATTTAACGAAGCGCTAAAAAACGCTAAAATTTTAGTACGCGCAGAGTGCTGTTTTTTACTCGTAAAGCAAGGCGGATTTTATAAATTTTACTATTTGGTCGATAAGCTTGAAAATTTAGCGAATTTAGACGAGTTTTTTAGGCTGATAAACGAGCCCGTCGTAGCCGAAATCGCCTCGAAAAACGCCATTGCGAGCGATTTTTTAAAAGGCGTAAAATTTAAGCCGTACAAAATTTACTCTCGTTATAGATCCGTTAAAAAAAACAGAAGCTTTAACAACGTTTTACCTGCGGATTTAAGCGACGCAAGCGAAATCTTTGAGCTTATTAGCGAGACTTTCGATCCGCTTAGCGATTATTTACCAAGCTTTGAAGAGCTATCTGAACTAATCGCAAAGGGCCTAGTTTTTGTTATCAAGCAAGAGCGCGCGATAGCCGGAGCGGCGATATTTGAAATAAAAGAAAAAATTTGCTATTTTAGGCTAAATTGCGTAAAAAAAGAGTTTCAAAACGGCCTTATCGGCTTTGCGCTAGCCTCGGCTCCAAAGCAAATGCAAGAGGCTCAGACTTTTTACACCTGGATAAACGACGAAAACAAAGAAGCCGTTAGGCTAAATTCCGCGCTCGGATATAAACCCGACGGCCTAAAAAACTATATCTTTATAAAGGACGACGAATGAATTTGCAAACCATACGAACTTTAATCATCGATTCGCTCAAAGAATACAACCAAGAGCTGCAAAGCAAAGAGCTGCAGAACCCGACGATAGATACTAGGCTTTACGGCTCGTCTAGCGCGCTAGATAGTCTGGGGCTCGTCTATATAGTGAGCGATTTGGAGGATAAAATTTATCAAAATTTTGGCAAAAGCATCGTACTAGCCGATGAAAGAGCAATGAGTCAAAAAACTTCGCCGTTTAGAAGCGTGGAGACGCTGGCTAATTATATTCAAAATCTTTTAGAAGAACAAAATGGCTAAGGCGATAATCGTAACGGGCACCTCAAAAGGTATTGGAAAAGAGCTTTGCGAGCGGTATTTACAGGAGGGCTACTTAGTCGCGGGCTGCGCTAGGAGCCAAAGCAAAATCGCGCACGAAAATTACAGACATTTTAGTCTCGACGTAAGCGACGAAATCGCGGTCGTAGCGATGATAAGAGAGGTTAAACGGGAATTCGGCAGGATAGACGCACTTATAAACAATGCCGGCATCGCCTCCATGAACCACTTCTTAACCACGCCCTTTGATAGCGTCAAAAAGGTATTTGAAACGAATTTTTTCGGTACGTTTTTATTTAGCAGGGAAGTCGGCAAGGTCATGATGAAGCAAAAATACGGCCGTATCGTAAATTATACGACCGTCGCAAGCGCGCTAAGACTAGAAGGAGAGGCGATCTACGCCGCCAGTAAAAGCGCGATAGAAAATTTAACCCAAACGCTGTCAAAAGAGCTAGCGCCATTTAACATAACCGTAAACGCGCTAGGCCCTACGCCGATAAAAACCGACCTAATAAAGGCCGTACCGCAGGACAAGATAAATGCGCTTCTTGAAAGACAAGCTATAAAGAGATTCGGAAATTTCGGCGATATAAAAAATGTGATCGATTTTTTCATCGACGAAAAAAGCGACTTTATCACGGGGCAAATTTTATATTTGGGCGGAGTTCATAACTGATGCGAGAGATAATCGAGAAATTTAAAGACGGTAGCCAAACGGCGATAATCCATAAAGATAAAAAATATAGCTACGCGGAACTTTATCTAAAAATAAAAGAGACTCTAAATTTTATAAAAAACGAGATCAAAAGCGGCGAAGTAGTCGCGATTTTGAGCGATTATTCGTTTGAGAGCGTCGCGCTTTTTTTTGCTCTTTACGAAAATAAAAACATAATCGCGCCCATAATCTCAAACGCGCAAGAAGAGATAAATTTAAAACTAAAAGAGTCTTTTTGCGATAAAGCGATCGAAATTTGCGGCCGAGGGTTTAACGTAAAAGAACTAAATCCTGGCGGAACGCATCAAATTTTATCGAATTTAAAAAAGAGCGGACGAGCCGGCCTCACGCTATTTTCAAGCGGTAGCACGGGTAAGCCAAAAGCGATGATACACGATTTAGACGCGCTAATAGACCTTTATAAAAATAAAAAACAAAAGCGGATGAATATGCTCGTTTTTTTGATGTTTGATCATATCGGCGGCATAAATACGATGTTAAATATCTTATCGACGGGCGCTACGATGATAATCCCTCAAAACAGAAACGCCGATGACGTCTGCAAGCTAATTAACGAGTATAAAATAGCCGTTTTACCCGCAAGCCCTACGTTTTTAAATCTGATTCTTATCGGCAAATCTTACGAAAAATACGATCTAAGCTCGCTAAGGATGATAACCTACGGCACGGAGACGATGCCGGAGGGGCTTTTAAATAGGCTAAAATCGGCGTTTACCAAAGTTAAATTTTTGCAGACTTTCGGCACTAGCGAGACTGGTATCGCGTCCACGTCGTCAAAATCGTCCGATTCTACCTTTATGAAAATAGACGATGAAAATTTGGAGTATAAAATCGTAGACGGTGAGCTGTGGCTAAAAAGCAAAACGCGAATTTTAGGCTATCTAAATGCGGATATGGATAGCTTTACCGATGACGGCTGGTTTAAAACCGGCGATTTAGCGCAGCAAAGCGAGGACGGCTTTATAAAAATCATCGGTAGAAGCAAAGAGATCATAAACGTGGGCGGACAAAAGGTGCTTCCGTGTGAGGTGGAGTCGGTGCTGCTTGAGATGAAAGAGATACAAGACTGCCTAGTTTACGCGGAAAAAAACGCTATCACGAATCAAAGCGTCTGCTGCGACGTGGTTTTAAAGCCGGGCGTCGATGCAAACGGTATCAAAATTTTAGTTAGAAAATTTTGCAAAGACAAATTAGATAATTTTAAAATCCCCGTTAAAGTAAACGTCGTGCAAAAGACCGAATTTACGCAAAGATTTAAGAAAATAAGAACGAAAAGCTAAGCAAATTTGGCGTTTGCCTAGCTAGAAATTTAAACGACGCCGCGCTGCCCGGCTAAATTTACTTCGCTTCGGGCAAGGCGTAAATCACCGTTTCTTCCTGCGTGCATTCGTAGTGGCGCATAAAAAGCTTGCAGTCCGGTATCCATAGCTTTAAAAGCAGCGGTATATCCCACAAGTCGCTAAATTTATGGTAAATGCAAATGGCAAGCTTTGGTTTATGGCTTATTATATCATCCATCGCGCCTAGCAATGCGTACGTTTCAAACGTCTGCACGTCCATTTTGATAAAGGTCGGGATATGGTTTATAGCGTCGCTAATCGCGGCTACGTCGATCTTCTGCTCCGAAATTTCGGCGCTTAAAGTCGCTCCCAA
>CAUSIL010000147.1:0-5429 GCA_963531395.1 uncultured Campylobacter sp. | reverse complement strand
GTACGTTTGCGTTAGCTTCTATCTCGCCTATGCTCTTTTGAGTTCGTTCGGCTAGCTTTCTAACCTCATCGGCTACGACGGCAAAACCGCGTCCGTGTTCGCCTGCTCTGGCTGCCTCGATAGCGGCGTTTAGAGCGAGTAAATTCGTCTGATCGGCGATGTCGCGAATTATAACGATGATATTTTTGATCTCCTCGCTTTGGCGAGTTACGTCCTGTGCCTTTTGGCTGATCGCGTTCATCGAGCTACTCATCTGCTCGATCGCGGCGGCGCTTTCGTTTATCGCGCTTGCTTGTTTGCTTGCGCCTTGCGTTAGCTCTCTCATGGAGTCGGCTAGGATTTTAGCTTTTTCTTCGAGCATTTGAGCTTCTTTTAGATTTTCTCTTAGCATATTACTTACGGCGTCTCCCGCGCTTTGCAAGCCCACCATCATATCGCGCAGATCGCTTTCTATATCGTCTTTTAGCTCTATGCGAGGCGTATAGTCGTTTTTGTTATACGAGCTTAGTACTGCTGCTATACCTTTTAAATTTGACGAGATGGAGCTAAAAAAGCGGTTTAGCAAGTCTTTTAGCTGCACTAGAGCCGGATTGTTCGGGTCTGATTTTATGCTAGCTCCCATGTGTCCTTTTATCATGAGATTTGCGATGCCGTTCATCTCCTCGATTAGGGTGCTATCTTTTTTGATACCGGCGATGACCTTATCGATATTTTCGTTTATCGCGTAGCTCATGACGCCAAATTCGTCCCTAGCTGTTACGGCTAGCTTTTGCGGAGCCGGAGCTTCGTGGGCGATAAATTTAAACGTATCTTCCAGTCTTTCTTGGATGGTTTTTATCGGGCTTAAGGATTTTTTGAGCAATATATAAACAAATGCGCTAAGAGCTATGATAAATATAGTCGCTAAAATGAGCTGAGTGCGCAAAAGCGGCAGGGTGTTTGACGAGAAGGTATCCGCGCCGATAGCAGCTACCGCTAGCCAGCCTTCATCGTTTATAGGGATTACTTTAGCCGTTACGTTTTCGCCTTTAGTGTTTACGTAAGCGATCAAGCCGTTATTATCGAACTTTTTGGCCGCATAGCCTTCGGCTACGGTTTTGCTAGCCGTGCTAACCTTGCCTATACTAGAGAGATCGGGATGCAGCAAAATCAATCCGTCGCCTTTCATCAAAAGTACGTAACCGTAGTCGGTTTTACCCATCGCGATTATCTTTTCGCCAAGATCTTTTACGTCTACGTCTATGCCTGTTACGCCCATAAATTTGCCGTTTTTGTTCACAGGCGTTACGAATGTTATAACCAAATCGCCCGTAGACGTCGTTCTAGGCTCTAAAAATACCGCCTTGTTTTCCTTTACGGCGGTTTGATACCAACCTCTAGTCCTTGGGTCGTAGTTATCTGCTACGGTCGTTCTTTTACCGTCTGATTGGAAAAAGTCGCCGTTTTCTTTAGCGAAATACACATACTTTATATGTGATCCTGCTAGCTCTTTTTCCAATACAACCTTAGTAGCCATTTCATCATCGTCGCCGACTGATTTTTCAAGCCTTGCGCTGATTTTACCCAATATCTCAAGATAATCGTTAAAAAACGAATTCGTCGTTATTTTAACATCGTCTAGGATTTGATCTTGGGTTTGACCGACCAGTTCTACGACTTTATTTTCAGCCGTATAATAACTAACCGCCGAAATAGCGGCAAATGAGACAAAGAGCGCAATGATTAGCATCAACGCGATCTTGTTCGTGATTGAGCGCATTTATTCTCCTTAAATTTATTGTGAAGTTTCATTTTATAACTTTAGCTATTAAATAGAATTAAAATTTAGCGTAAATTATCAATCGCAAAGCAAATTTTAGTCCAAATTTAAGAAGGCACAAAAAGGTAAAATTAAGGATTTATCGCGAGAGACAAAACGGCAGTAAATTTAATCAGCAAATTCAAGCAAATTTACCGCGCGGCTAAATTTAAAAGCACGGCTTAGAATAAAACGGCATCGATCAAACCGTCTCGCCGAGTCAAATTTAACCCGGCGAGATTTTATCAAATTTAAGCCGCAGATTTTAGTTTGCGGCCTCAATTTTAAGCGAATTTCGGATCGCTAAATGCCGTTAGCTCAGGCGCCTTACCCGTAAATTTCTCGATATTTACAAGCGCGGTGTGGCTGATGTTGCCGTTAGCTAGCTTGCTAGTCGGGATATCGATAGTTAGCACGTTTGGCGAGCCGTTTTTGCAAAGACCCGCGTCAAATCCGTCATACCAAACGCCCTCGGCTAGCTTAACGACGCCCTCTTTGATATCTTGCGTCACCAAGGCACCCGCTAGCACTTCGCCGCGCGCGTTAAATACCCTAACCAAATCGCCGGTTTTGATACCTTTTTTCGCGGCGTCTTTAGGGTGTATCCAGATCGGCTCGCGGTTTGCGATCGCGTATTTTTCGCGTAGAGAGGTTTGGTTTAGCTGCGAGTGGAGGCGATCGGTCGGATGCGGGCTTAGCATGTGTAGCTCGGCAGGTTTATCTTTCATGCCTAGCCACTCGATCGGCTCAAACCACATCGGATGCGCGCCGCAGTCGTCATAGCCCATTTTCTCGATGGTTTCGGAGTAAATTTCGATTAGGCCGCTTGGCGTTCCTAGAGGATTTAGCACCGGATCCTCTCTAAACTCGCCAAATCTCACCCACGTATCGCTCTCAGGTGTCGAGGCGAAGGTTACCGGCTTATTTTCATTCCAAAACTCCTCAAACGGCTTCATATCCGTTTCAAAATCAGGTATAGCCTTGACCTGCTCGTACGCCGCGCCGTAGTACTCTTTGATCCAGTCAAATTCGTCTTTGCCGTTGTCGGTGTAGGCGACGACTAAATTTTTAGCGTAAGCCTTGCAAAGATCGGTGAAAATTTGATAATCATCGCGAGCTTCGCCGTATTTTTCCACGACTTGCTTCATCGGTACGATGTTCATGTTTGAGTAGTCGCCCGTCATCGTGACGTCGTTGCGCTCGTATGCGGTTGTGGTTGGAAATACGATATCAGCCATCTTAGCCGTCGGCGTCCAATAAGCTTCGTTTACGACTACCGTGCGAGGTTTGCGCCACGCTTCTAGTAGGCGGTTCGTCTCTTGATGGTGGGCGAAAGGATTGCCGCCGACCCAGTAGATAAAGTCGATATCAGGATACGTGATTTTCTTGCCGTTATGATCGATCACTTTGCCCGGATTTAGCAGAGCGTCCGCGATACGAGCGACCGGGAATGCATAGTTTGTCGCCTTTTGTAGCCAGCTTTGACCAGTACCCGCTACCGCCGCGGCTTTAGCGACGAAGCGGCCGTTTGCGTCAAATTCTCCGCTATCGGTACCGATAAACTCGCCCTCGTCGTTAAATTTACCCACGCTTGCGCTATTTATGCCGCCGATGACCGCGCCTTTGCAAGTCGGAGCACCGCCGTTTGAGTAGTGATAGCTAAGGCCAAAACCTCCGCCGGGAAGCCCGATCTGTCCTAGCATCGCCGCCAAAGTCACCATCGCCCAGTGCGGCTGCTCGCCGTGATGCGCGCGCTGCATGCCCCATCCGCTCATTATCATCGTGCGGTTAGCTACGAAGGTATCGGCAAGCTCTTTGATGAGGCTTGCTTTTAGACCGCAAATTTTGCTCGCCCACTCTAAATTTTTAGGCGTGCCGTCGGTTTTACCGAGCAGATACGGCAGGAATTTATCAAAGCCGCTCGTATAGGTCTCGATGAAGTTTTTATCGTATTTGCCGCTCTCGTATAGGTAGTGCATCATGCCTAGCATCATCGCGGTGTCGGTGTTTGGCACCGGAGCGATCCACTCGGCCTTATCAAAGTACTGCGCCGTTTCGGTTCTGATTGGGTCGATTATTATGACTTTTATGTCGCTGCGTTTTTTTAGCTCTTCAAAGTACTTAAAACCCTGCTCGTCGGTACTAGTCCACGCTATGCGTAGCGTTGCCATAGGGTTTGCGCCCCAGATGACGACTACTTTTGAGTTTTCTAGTACCACAGGCCAGCTGGTTTGCTGCTCGTAGACCTCGATGCTGCCCACGACGTGAGGCATGATGACCTGGCTAGCGCCCGTAGAATAATCGCCCAGAGACCCCACGAATCCGCCGCTAAGATTCATAAATCTATGAAGTAAAATTCGCGAGTTATGCACGTTGCCGCTTGATTTCCAGCCGTAACTACCCGCAAACACGCCCTCTAGTCCCTTTTGTTTTCTCGTCTTTTTTAGCTCTCTAGCTACTAGTTTTATCGCGTCTTCGTAGCGTACGCGCACCCACTCGTCTTTACCTCTTAGTTCGGGTTTTGGCGAGTCCGGATTTTCTAGGTAGCTTTTGCGTACCATTGGGTATTTTATGCGTGATTTATAGACCATATCGGCGGTGTAGTGCTGCAGCGGATTATACACTTCGCTCGTTTTTTGAAACGGCTCTGATTTTACGATCTTGCCGTCTTTGACGCTAACTTTTAGCATGCCCCAGTGAGCGGCCGTTAGCACCTCGCCGTTACGTACGTTTGCCGTATTTAGCTCGGCTCCGAGTAAATTTGACGCCGTTACGCTAGAAAACAAAGGAGCCGCCGCAAGCGCCGCTCCGCCCTTTAATACATTTCGTCTTTGTAGGTTCATTTTCCTCTCCTATTTTTACTTCTCGGCCGAACGAAGTCCGACCTGCGAGCGGGAGTATAAATACTCCCTGCACCCACCTAAAGCACAAAATCGCGTGTCAGCGATTTCGTATCTTTTTCAAATCTTACCGCTTTTTTAGAAGCGGCGTAAATTCGGCTTATTTTTTCTGTTTTTACTTCTCGGCCAATCAAGTCCGACCTGCGATTCGTTTTTACCCATCGCTCGCATCGCTTACGCGATTTAGCTTCCCTTTGGTCGCTACCGTCGCCCTTAGGCTTGAGACGCTCCGCTCACTCGCTCCCGCACGGATGCCGAGCAGTCGGCATCCTCTAAAGACGGTCACTCACCCACCTAAAGTCCCTACTGCGTAGGGTCCTGTTTTTTTACTTCTCGGTCGAACGAAGTCCGACCTGCGAGCGGAAGCGCAAGCGCTCCCTGCACCCACCTAAAGTCCCTACTGCGTAGGGTACCCTGTTTTACTTCGCAGGTTATCAAAGCCAGTCTTTTGCACTGGCTCAAATTTGACCGCCATCTCGTCCAGCAAGTCAAATTTGACGGCTAAAAGCCTCGTTCGCGCAGTCTAGCCCGCAAAGCTACAGCTTAAATTTAACGCGCATCTCGTCTTGCGCACTAAATTTACCATCCGCCAAACTTTCAAATTCGGCGTTTTAAAAAGCGACCGCTTCACCGCGACATTTATAAGCTTAGCTCCCGCAAATATCGTCCGTTTGTGGGCGCATTTAGGCGTAAATCCTCGTCAAATTTACGCGCCGCCTACTTATCATCTC
>CAUSIL010000146.1:0-5437 GCA_963531395.1 uncultured Campylobacter sp. | reverse complement strand
CGTGAAAAATTTAAACGCCTCGCGCCTAGTTATCTTGCCGTCGGCGTCGATCTTTTCTAGCATCAAGATCTCGTCCGCGAAAAGATCGTCGAAAAAGGGCGGCCTGATAAAGGCGTAGGGCGGGTTGCTAAAGCCCACCGCCTCGTACTCCTTGCCCAGCAGTATAAAATTTAGCCTCGTTATCGCGCTATATCCTACGTAAGAAAACAGGTGCGAATCCTCCCCGCCGCTCTCTTCGTCCTGGTAAAAAGGTATCGTCTGCGAGAGAAATTTACAGCTGCGAGCGCACAAGAAGTCCAAAAGCTCGTCCGCGTAGGCGCGCGATTTTATGCGTAAATTTACGCTCGGTTTCGCGTAGGCGCCGATATTTGCTACGGTGGTAAAGTACCCGTGTCCGCTACACTGGGCGCACTGCACGTAGCCGGACCCGCCGCATCCGCCGCACCTTACCGTGCCCGATCCCGAGCAGCCGTAGCAGGTACTTGAACCGCTACTGCCGCACGATGAACAGCTCTCGTAGCGATACGTCACGTAGGTGCTGCCGTCGGAGTTGTACTGCGTGTGAGGGCGATTTACGCCGCCGCTGCCGCCGCACGTAGAGCAGCTTTGTCGTCCGCGTCCGCCGCAGCTGGAGCAGGTTTTTTTGCCTCGTCCGCCGCACTCGCCGCATCGCGTCTGCCCGTCGCCGCCACAGTTGTCGCAGCGCTCGCTCATGCTAAAGGGCTTAAAATCGTAATACCTAACCGTGCCGCCTGATTTTGCGACGGCTTCTTTTGCGTCTTGGCGCAGCTCGGCGAGTAAAATCTCGTGCAAATCGGCGCTATCTCTAGCTTGCAATAAGCACTCTCTGGCGTGATTTTCGTAGCCGCGAGTATCGCCTCCGAAGTGTATCTGCTCCTTTGCGCCGCCTGCTATTTTGCTTTCTTCGCGCTTGCCGTAAAACTCCCACGTCACGGTTGCCATCGCTTCAAAATCAAAAATTTCGTGCGAAATTTCTACCAAATCCTCAGGCTTAGCTTGGTTGCCGCTTATTAGATTGCGCAGCCCTTTTAAAAACGGCTCGTGTAAATTTAACTCGTCAAATTCGCTCATTTTAAATCCTAAATTTGATTTTACGCGTCTAGTCCCGTGCGCTTTTTTATCTCGCTTAAAAACTCCGCCCCGCCGTCTGCGAAAGCCTCGCGCGGCACGGCGTAAAACATGGAGTTTGCGATGATAACGACGATAAAATCGCCGATATAGCGGGCGTCGCTGATGGCGTTATAAAAATATCTGCCCTCGCCGAATTTGCTTTTTTGCACGAAAAACCCATCCTCTAAGATCACGCTTTTTTGCCCGAATTCGCCGTAGTTTGCTTTATTTATCAGCGCGCGAGTTAGCAGCCAAGGCCGCAGTCCCGTAGCGTAAAGCAGAGTAAAAAACGCGGCCATCCACGATAGGTAGGCTAGATTTTCCACGCCGCTAAAACCGTAATCTCTAAGCAATTGGCTAAGCTCCCTGAAGTAAAATTTGACGCACAAAAGCGTGATAAAAAACATGCCAAGAGCCGACGCCGTAAAGTCGCATATACGTATGTTTCGCATAAATTTATCGCCCTTATAAACGATCTTGCCTACCTCGCGCGTCATGGCTTTATACTCGGCGCTAGGCTTTATCTCAAAGTCGGCTTTTAAATTTGACATTTGCTTCCTTTAAATTTTCAAATTTTGATGAGATATTATCAAATTTGCCCTAAATTTACGCTACTTTTAAAAAAGCCTTTAAAACAAGAATTAAGCCTAAATTTCGTAAAATCACCGCTAAGACGCGAGGTCGCGTAATACGATAAAAGGCAAACGATGCAAAGTTCGACATAATAAATCCCGCTAAATTTAAACCAAATCAACCACCAAATTTAAATTTAAGGCAGAATAATGAAAAGACGAGATTTTCTAAAACTAGGTGCGCTAGCTGCGGCTTCGGCGCAGGCGAAGCAATTTAACGCGGCGGCACAGGCGATATTTGACGAGCAGATGGGGCTTTGCGCGAATAAATTCGGCGCGTTTTACGTAAAAACCATCGGCGGCAGGGTCGTTGGCACCGAGCCCTTTGAGGGCGACGCGATGCCAACGGTGCTAAACAACGCCCTAAGCGATCACATCCAAAACGAAACGCGCGTGAAATACCCCTACGTGCGCAAAAGCTTCCTCGCAGACCCATCAAATCCAAAACCCGAGCTTCGCGGTAAAGAGCCTTTCGTGCGCGTTAGCTGGGACGAGGCGATAAAGCTAAGCGCCAAAATTTTAAAAGAAAACTTCGACAAATACGGCTCTGAGGCCATTTACGGGCAGCTTTATCAGTGGGGTAGCCTAGGCAAGGTCGGCCACTCGCAGCGCACCGCAAAACGTATGCTAAACGCGCTAGGAGGCTACGTGAGCGAGCTTGGCGGCTATTCTTACGGCGCGGCGACGGCGTTTTTGCCTCACGTGACGGGTTCTATCGATCCGACGCATAATCCTATGCGCTGGGAGGGCGTGGTAAAGGAGGCTAAAACGATCGTGTTTTGGGGCACGAATCCAGTCGTCTCAAACAAGATCGCCATCGGCGTGCCGATGCACAACTCCTACGCCTACTACGAGATTATGAAAGAGAAATTTAAAAAAGGCGAGATGAAAATTTATAGCATAGACGTTTACCGCAACGAAACGGCGGAGTATTTCGGAGCGCACTATCTCGCCGTGCGCCCTTGCACCGATACGGCGATGCTGATCGGACTTTGCGAATATCTTTACGAAAACGGGCTTTACGACAAAGAATTTATTGAGCGCTACACGGTCGGGTTTGATAAATTTAAAGAGTATTTCACGGGCGCGAAAGACGGCGTGAAAAAGGATCTTGCGTGGGCAAGTAAAATTTGCGGCGTGAGCGAAAAAGAGCTAAAAGAGTTAGCGGGTACTCTAGCTAAAAAAGACGCGCTCATAGTCACGGGCTACGCGATACAGCGACAGCACCACGGCGAGATGGCGTACTGGGCGCTCATCGCGCTAGCAGCGATGCTAGGCGACATCGGCAAGACGGGGCGCGGCTACGTGATGAACGATCAGATGCATAAAAACGCCGATATTAGCTTCATCGCGCCAAAGCTTCAGGCCTTTAATCCCGCGGTAAACGAAAAATACATCGCCCCGCAAGGCAAGCTAGCCAAGGCCAAATACCACGAGATACCAAACAGCAGGCTCATAGACGCGATCATGGAGCCCGGCAAGCAAATCGAGCGCAACGGCAAAAAATACGTCATGCCGCACATCCGAGTGATGTTTAACGCCAACGGCTCGACCTTCACCCGCCACCCCGATACCAACCGCGCGGTCGCGGCGATGCGTAAGATAGAAGCGATCATCACCACCGAGCCCTTTTGGACGAGTACGGCAAGACTCAGCGACATCGTGTTGCCGTCGGCTCTAGAGTGCGAGCGCACGGATATAGAGTTTGCAAACTCGACTAGCGAATACCTTTTTGCGATTAAGCCGCTAGTAAAGCCCGCAGGCGAGAGCAAGAGCGACTTTGAGATCGCGCGGCTCATCTGCGCACAGTGGGGCGAGGAGTACGAGCAGGCCTTTAGCGAGGGTAAAACGGAGCTTGAGTGGGTGAAGGAAATCTACGCCGATGCAGTCCAAAAAGCCGAAGGCATGGGCATAGCGATGCCTAAATTTGAGGAGTTTTGGCAAAAAGGTTACGTTAAATTTGATAAAATCGACGAGAAAAAGCGGTACTTCACAAACTACGCGGACTTCCGCGCCGATCCCGAGAAAAACGCGCTAAAAACGCCGTCGGGCAAGATCGAGCTCTACTCCGAAGCGGTCGAAAAGCTAGGTTACGGCGACTGCCCGCCGCACGCGACGTGGATGGAGCCGTTTGAGTGGCTAGGCGGCGACGTGAGCAAGTATCCTATCGCCATCAGCGGCGCGCACTCTAAATTTAGGCTCCACTCGCAGCTAAACAGCTCGCTCATCCGCAACTACGCCGAGATCGCGAACCGCGAACCCGCACTCATTAGCCCCGCCACGGCAAAGGCGCGCGGCATAAAAACGGGCGACGTGGTAAGGATCTATAACGACCGAGGCGAGATCCTCTGCGGCGCGCTGGTAAGCGATACCGCGCAAGATAACGTCGTGATCGTAAGCGAGGGCGCGTGGTACGATCCCGCCGTCTGGGGCGAGCGCAGCTTATGCAAGCACGGCAACATAAACGTGCTAACGAGAGACGTGCCTAGCTCACAGCTCTCGCAAAGCAACACCGCGCACACGAGCATGGTGCAGATCGAGAAATTTAAAGGCGAACTGCCGAGCGTAACGGCGTTTGATAGGCCCGTGACGATAGAGATTTAGGCTTTTAGATCCCGTTTTTCGGTTTAAATTCGAGCGGCAAATTTAGCGCTTGAATTTTCAGCTTTTTGGCGGTTTAAAGGTAAATTTAACCGCCAAAACAGATTTTTGGCGGGCTTGTTTTGGAGATATTTCGTTAAATTAGACCGCTTAGCCTTGAGCTAAATTTAGCTTTAGCGGCAAATTTTCGCGCAAATTTAGCCGCCGCATTATCAAATTTAAATTCACGCGGCACGGCTTAGAGACTTTAAACCTATTTAACTTTGTCTCAAAACCGCCGTCAAATCATGGCTTTGTTCTCTACGCCTGCTAAACAAGCGCCTAAAGCCGCGTTTTTACGCGTTAGATTCGTTTTTGCTACCGGTCGTAAAATCGGCTGCGTAAATTTACGCCTCATTTAACGCCGAATTTATCTTAAATTAGCCGGCCGTAAATTTAGCGCTTTGCGCGACCGCTCGCGCGTGCAAGCGCGTTTGGCTTTGCTAAATAGCCTTGCGGCGCAAAACCGCTAACTGCAGCTAGTAACCGCGCCTACTAGGCAAAGCCCGCTACTAAAACGCCGGCAAATTTAGCGCTTTAAGCCCCGCGCGGCTATTTTTTGGTTTGTTTTAGCAGGTTCATCTTCATCTCGTAGTAGTCCACGCTCATATCGACGTAGTGCTTGTGCGGGTTTTCAAAGCGCTGCTCCTCCTGCCAAATTTCATTTTCGAGCTGCTTTTTTACGTAGTCTCTGATTTGCGATAAATTTACCGGCTCGGCTGCGCGCTTGCCGTCTTTTACGACTAGATTTTGTAGCTGCCGCGCCGTGCAGCCTTCAAAATACAGCTCCTTCCACGGCCTATCGGGATCTATGTAGCGGTACGGTTTGGAGAGATCGGGCGTTTCGTCCGCGTTCGTGATCAAATCGGCGACAGCTTGACCGCCTTTATATATGCGCCAGACTTTTTTTAGACCCGGATTAGTCATCTTTTCTACGGCCTCCGAGACCTTTATACGCGGGCTAAAAATGCCTTCTTTTTCGACTGCGACTAGTTTATAGACTCCGCCGAAAACCGGATCGCTTTTTGACGTTA
>CAUSIL010000145.1:0-5441 GCA_963531395.1 uncultured Campylobacter sp. | reverse complement strand
CGACATTTGAAAGCTCTCGATACACTGATCTTTGTAAAAGCTAAAGATATTTTTTTGCTTTGGCGCCGGTTTTTCGGAGGCAAAAATTTCTTCGCTTTTTACCGTATCGCTCAAAATTTTACCGTCTTTTATCTCGATGACGCGGTTTGCGTATGCGGCGATATTTGGGTCGTGCGTAACGATGATGATGGTGTGGCCTTGCTTGTGTAAATTCGTTAAAATTTCCATCACCATGAGGCCGCTTTTGCTATCTAGCGCACCCGTGGGCTCGTCTGCTAAGATGATCTCGCCGCCGTTTATGAGCGCTCTAGCGATCGAGACTCGCTGCTGCTGTCCGCCGCTAAGTTTATTGGGTAAATTTTGTAGCTTATCGCCAAGCCCGAGCCCTTCTAAAAGCTCGCCGGCCTTTTTCTCGCGCTCTTTTTTAGAAACGCCCGCATACACGCTAGGCAAAGCCACGTTTTGCAGCGTAGATAGCGTAGATAAAAGGTTGTAGCGCTGAAATATAAAGCCGAATTTTTCTCTGCGTAAACGCGCCAGCTCGTCGCCTTCAAATTTAGATATGTCGCGCTCTTCTAGCAGATATTGCCCGCCGCTTGGGTTGTCTAGGCAGCCAAGGATGTTCATGAGCGTAGATTTTCCCGAGCCGCTTTGACCGATGATAGCGATAAACTCGCCCTTTTTTATGGTTAAATTTACGTCCTTTAGCGCGTCAAATACGTTATCGCCGAGTTTAAATTTCTTGCTTAAATTTTTAAGTTCTATCAAATTTTTCAAGACTTAGCCTTAGAACTTCATTCTTCTTTTTTCTTTTTCAAGCATTTCGCTGATTTCAGCCGCCGAGTTTTGCTTCGTTACGACCTCCTCGCCCTCCTCTACTCCGCTTAAAATTTGAGTTTTTAGGCTATCGATTAGTCCAGTTTGCACCTCTCTTCGCTCGGCTGTCTCTAATCCGTTTTTATCTCTTTTTAGCACGTAGACTACGCTTTTGCCCTCTTCGTTTTTGACGGCTATAGAGGGCACTATGACGGCGTCTTTAGCGCTATCTAGGATGACTGTGTTTTGCGTAGTCATACCGATCCTTAGCGTGCCGTCAGGATTGTCTACCACGGCCTTAGCGTAGTAGTAGATCGCCGAACTGCTAGAGCTTGAGGTAGTAGAGCCCGAGCTTGAGGTAGTTTTGTATTTGCCGTTACTTAGCGTGGTTAGACCGGGATCAATCGAGCTAATACGAGCGTAAAATTTACGATTCGGCTCGGAGAGTATCGAGTACTCGACTCTTGAGCCTACCTTTATCTTCGTGATATCGCCCTCGGCGATCTCCATTTTTAGTAGCACTTTGCTTAGATCGGCGATATTTACGATAGTTGGCGTAGTTTGGTTTGAGTTTACGGTTTGCCCCTCCTCTACCTGCACGGAGACCACGACGCCGTCTTTTGGAGCCGTGATTTTAGTGTAGCCAAGGTCTATCTGAGCGGTATTTAGAGAGATTTTGGCCTGCGCGACTTGCGCCTCGATCTCTTTTAGCGAGGCTTCGTTTGCAGCCAGAGTATTTTTGGCGTTTTCAAACTCCTCTTTTGAGGTTGCGTTCTTAGCAAAAAGCTCTTGCTCGCGCTTAAATTTGGTCTTTGAGATATCAAGCGCGACTTTGGCCGAATTTAACTTCGCTTCGTAAATTCCAAGCTGAGCTTTTTTAGTATCTACGTTGTTTTGCTGAGTCGCGGAGTCGATTTCTGCTATCATATCGCCGGCTTTTACGATGTCGCCGAGCTTGACGTAGAGTTTTTTGATCTGGCCGCCCACCTGCGCGCCCACGTCGATTAGCTCGGTAGCGTAGATCTCGCCATTGCTTTCGATGCTTTTAACCAGCTCGCCGCGAACGGCTTTTGAAGTGATAAACTGATCGCCCTGCGGGACGTTATTCTTATCGTAAAAATAATAGCCCGCACCCGCCAAAATAGCTGCGATGACGATAAATTTGATAAATTTCTTCATTTTTCTCGCTTTATTTAATTTAAAATGCGCGATTATATACAAAAATGCGTTAAGGCGATGTTAAGTAATTCAACTAAATTTTATTTTTCTTTAATGCTAGCCGCCGTATAATCGCGTTTTTAAAATTTATAACTCGGATTACGCAAATGTTTACGCAATTATTATCTATTTTTATCATTATCGCCTCGGGCTACGGGGCGAAAAAATTTAAGGTCTTTGAGCAAAAGAACGCCTCCGTTTTCATAAACTACGCGCTTTGCTTCGCCCTTCCGGCACTTATTTTCGATAAAATTTACCACGTAAACATCGACACCACGCTCATTAACGTCATTGCCACGGGTTTTGCCTGTTCGATGCTGGGCGCTGCGGCGATATTTCTCGCGTGCAGATTTTTAAAATTTAACAAAGCCACGACAGTGAGCGCCGTACTGCTAGGGATGTTTGGAAATACCGTATTTATGGGTATGCCTATCATCAAGGGCTTTTTCGGCGAGGACGCGATGAACGAAGTTATCTTTTATGATCAGTTAGCCACCTCGATCCCGATTAGCATTTTTGGGCCTTTTATCCTGGCTTTTGGCGCTCCGGCGAAGGTTTCGCTTGTGCAAAACGTTATGAAAGTGATCAAATTTCCTCCGTTCGTCGCGCTTATTTTGGGCTTTTTGCTCCGCGGCGTTCCGCTTCCAAAGGTGCTATTTGATGCGCTTACGCTTTTTGCGCAAAGCGTCGTTCCGGTAGCCCTTTTTGCAATCGGCATCGGGCTAGGATTTAGAAGCATCAAGAGCTGCTACAAATCAACGGCCGTGGTAATCGCGGGCAAGATGCTGCTAGCGCCTTTTATTTTTATATTAGTCACGATAGTTTTTGGCGTAAATTTCGGTCAAATTTGGATGATCGGTATCCTGCAGTGCGCCATGCCGCCGATGGTGCTAGCAAGCGCGATGATCATGAAAGCAGAGCTTGATAGCCAGCTAGCAGTAGCTGCCGTAGCCGTGGGAGTGGCGTTTAGCTTTATTAGCCTGCCGCTTTTATCGTACGTTTTTAGCCTGATGGCATAAATTCACGCTCGTTTCACGTTTCTTGGCTAAACTTCCATCATAAATTTTCTTAAAGGAGATGCTATGAAAAAGTTAGCTTTAGTTGCGCTTAGCGCGTTGTTCGTTACAGGTTCTATCTTTGCCGCCGAGATGAAAGGCGATATGATGGAGAAAAAAGATACCATGATGGAAAAGAAGGACGCCATGATGGAGAAAAAAGACGATATGATGATAAAAAAGGATGAAATGAAGGGCGACATGAAAGAGATGAAAGACGATATGGGTAAAAAGAAAGACGATATGAAAGACATGAAAAAGGATAAGATGTAATGACGCAAATTTTGCTCGTAGAGGACGATGAGACGCTAAGCGAACTCATCAGCGAGTATCTGAGCGAACAAGGCTACGACGTGACCGTTCGCGCCGATGCCAAAGCAGCTCTAGATACCGCCTACGAGCGAAATTTTGATATCCTCATCCTCGACGTCAAGCTACCTAAAGGCGACGGTTTCTTCCTTTTGCGCGAACTTAGGCGGCTTGGTGACGACACGCCTGCGATCTTTACCACCTCACTAAACACGCTGCAAGACCTAGAGATCGGCTACAAAAGCGGCTGCGACGACTACCTAAAAAAGCCCTACGAGCTAAAAGAGCTTTTGCTTCGTATTCAAATTTTACTCAAGCGCAAATTTTCTCACGTAAATAACGAATTTATCGAGCTTAATGGCGGATATAAATTTTATCCAAGCTCCAAAACGCTCCGGCAAAACGGGCAAATCGTAAGCCTCTCAAACAAAGAAAGCGAGCTTTTGTCGCTATTTTTGGAAAATAAAAACGCGCTGCTTAGCAAAGAGGCAATATTTGAGAAAATTTGGAACTACGGCGAGGAGCCCAGCGAGCTGAGTCTGCGGGTTTACGTTAAAAATTTGCGCCGAATTTTAGGTAAGGACGCGATCATAAATAGGCGCGGCGACGGCTATATCTATGTCTGAGCGCTCCGCCGTTATAGCCAAAATCCTCTCGCTTTATCTCATCACTAGCACCCTATTTTTGGGGTATTTTTTCACGAACGACTATAAGATGAAAAAAGAAGCCCTCATCTCAAACGAGGTAAAAAACCTAAAAGAGATCAAGATGGGCATCTACATGAAAGCGCGCATGGACGGGCTTGGCGCGGTAAAAAGCTTTACCTCCGAAAAAGACGTCAAAGCCTGCATCGTAGCTAAAAGCGGTCAAATTTTATACGGCGAGGCGGGCTGCGCTAAATTTGACTACGCCCAGAGTAGCACGGTCGTATCGGACGGCAAGGTAACGATATTTGAGGCTTTGCAAAATATGGACGAAGGCGACGCGGACGAGCTAGCGACGGCAAAAATAGCGCTAAGCGGTAAGGACGTCACGAGCGAGCTAAATTTGCTATGGCTGCGTACGGCGCTAAATTTGCTTATCGTTTTGGGCATCATCATGATAATCGCCTTTTATCTAGCAAAGACCGCGCTAGCGCCGCTACACGCCAAGATCGCCGCGCTAAATCGCTTTATAAAAGACTCTACTCACGAGATAAACGCGCCCCTTAGCGTCATACTTATGAGCATTGAAACGGTAGATAAAAGTAGCCTAAGCCAGAGAAATCTAAAGCGCCTAAACAACATCCAAACCGCCGCCAAAACGCTAAGCCACATCTACGAGGACCTCACGTATTTATCTTTTGGCGCCTCAAGCTCCGCACTAAAAGAGGAGCTAAATTTTAGAGACATTTTAAATGAGCGACTCGAATTTTTTGCTCCGTTTTTTGCTAAACGAGGGCTTGATTTAAGGCTAAATTTAAAAGACGCTCTCATAAACGCAAACGGCTATGAGCTAAAACGTGCGGTGGATAACCTACTAAGCAACGCCGTAAAATACGCAAACCAAGGCGGCTACGTCGCGGTTAGTTTGCAAGACGGCGAGCTAAAAATCTCAAATAGCGGCGATGGGCTAAGCAAAGAGCAGCAAGAAAAAATTTTCGAGCGATACACGCGGTTTAACGAAGACCAAGGCGGCTTTGGTATCGGGCTAAATTTAGTCAAAAGAGCCTGCGAAAACAACGCTATATCCGTAACATGCGAAAGCGAATCCGGCAAAGAAACGACGTTTAGGCTGCGGTGGCAAGCATAAATTCGACATCAAATTCGGCGGTTTGAGCTTTGAGCCAAATTTGAGATTTTAAATTTAGCATTACGCTATATGACCAAAATTTAATCCGACTCCTTTTTGAAGTAACAAAAACGACTTTACGAATTTTTTACGATTTTTGGCTCTTAAGCAAATTTCAGTCGTAAAATTTGCGCCGTGCGGTTAAAATTGCATGATGCATCCCGAGAATAAAAAGCGATTTTAATAGATTCTTAGCTCAAACCGTCCTTAAAA
>CAUSIL010000144.1:0-5526 GCA_963531395.1 uncultured Campylobacter sp. | reverse complement strand
GGCATTATCGTGATTTTATCGCCATCCACGACGGTTTCAAAGCCCATTTGGTTAAATTTAGTAAGCACGGCCCGCAGATGCGCAGCATTGGCGTTTGTTATAGTTACTTGCGAGTTCGTGATCGCCCCGGCGCAAAGATACGTGCCCGCCTCAATCCTATCGGGGATGACCGTTATCTCGCCGACGTCCAGCAAGCGCCTATCCGCACCCTCGATCACGAGCTCATCCGTGCCGATACCCTCGATCTTTACGCCGCCTGCGGCCAAAACCTCGCAAAGCTGCACCACCTCAGGCTCTTTGGCGACGTTGATCAGATGCGTAGTGCCGTGAGCGAGCGCGGCGGCCATGATGATGTTTTCGCTGCCAGTTACCGTGATCTTATCAAACACGATCTGCGCGCCCTTTAGCCCATCAGGCGCCGTGGCTACGACATAGCCTTGCTTTATTTCGATGTTTGCGCCCATCTTTTCGAGCGCGCTTAGATGTAGATCGATCGGTCTTTGTCCGATTGCGCAGCCGCCGGGCAGACTCACCTCGCAGTGGCCAAACCTAGCTAGTAGCGGGCCAAGAACCAGTATGGAAGCGCGCATTTTACGCACGATGTCGTAATTGGCCTTCGTAGAGCTAACGTAATTTGAGTTAATTTTTAGAGTGTGATCGTCCGTAAATTCGCATTTTGCGCCCAAATTTACCAGCAGCGTCGCCAATGTTTTTATATCCGCGACATTTGGCATATTTTTTAGCGTTACGTCGTTTTTTATGATTAGAGCCGCGGCTATAAGGGGTAGGGCGGCGTTTTTCGCACCGCTTATGGCGACCTCGCCGCCTAGTTTTGCGTTTCCTTCGATTTCTAAATAATGCATCATCTTAAATCCTTAAATAAAACCCAAAGTATAGTGAAATTTAGCTTATAAATTTAAATTTATGCCGATATTTACCGATTTATTTATATAATTTTGCTTTTAGGCGGCTCGTCTCTACGGCTTGTCTCTTGGGTAAATTTAAATGATCTAGAAATTTTCTCCCTTGATGAACTATTATGTTCTATCTTCGGTCGAAAATTTCTAGATCATTTAAATTTATCACAAGATACTTCGCCTTGAAATTCAAATATAAAATAGGATTATTTAAATGAAATTTACCATTTTTTTACCGCTAGCGTTGATTGCGGCTTTGATTTTTAGCGGTTGCGCGAACAATACGCCCAAAATTTACCCGACCGATCAAAGCGGACAGATTTTAAACGCGAGATTTTTAAACTCGCAGCAAGACGTATTTAACTATTTAGGCGGTAAAGCGCTTTCAAATTTTATGCAAGGATTTTTAGGTAAAAAAGACGGCGGAGACTGCTCTGGTTTCGTCTCGCTCGTAAATAAAAACATAAATAACGTCTACTTTTTTGAGACGAATTTGCTCAAATTTTACGACGAAAACGGATCGAAATCTCAAGCCATTTACAATTTTTACAAAAAGCGAAATTTGATCTCGCAAACAAGCCCAAAGCTCGGAGATTTGGTGTTTTTTAATAACACTACGAGCCAAACCAAAGACAAAAATAAACAAATCATAACCCACCTTGGCATCATAGACCGCATAGAAGACGACGGAACTATAAGATTTATGCATAATAGCAGGGGCAAAAATAAAAGCGGATTTATAAATTTATTTCAAAAAAATAGCCATAAAATGGGCGGCAAAGAGGTAAACTCCTACATCATAGCGTGCAAAGGCGGCGACGCTGCTTGCCTAACGTCAAACAGATTCGCCGGCTTTGGCAAGGTTAATTTTTAGCTAAATTTATGTCTAAATTTTATATGATAAAGCCTTTAAAAAGGAGCCGTTTTTGAAAGCTACGATATCGCTCATCGCGTTAAATTGTCTAGTGTATCTTGCCGTTTACTGCGGCATTTGCGGTAGCAACGCTACGCTTGGGCTAAATATGTTTTTTGTTGACGGGCTTTACGTCTGGCAGCCAGCGACTTCGATGTTTATGCATGTAAATTTAGCCCATCTGCTGATGAATATGGCGGTTTTGTATCAGTTCGGCTCACTTCTAGAGCAGTACTACGGCAGCGAAAAATTTGCCGTCATTTACTGCATCGGAGGCGTTTTGACTTCGCTGCTTAGTTTTATTTATATTTATGTTATGTTTAAAACTAACGGAACTTTTATAAATTTAGTCGGGGCTAGCGGCGCGATTAGCCTACTACTAGGCGTTTTGGCGTTTTTAGACGCAAACAGCAGAAAAGGGCTAATAATCGCTATCTTGCTAATGAGCTTTGCACCGGTAGCCATGGGCGTAAACGTCGCCTGGTACGCGCATATCATCGGCTTTACGCTAGGGTATTTCGGGGTAAAATTTAAGGTGATAAAATGAGATTTTTCGATCAAATTTGGGAAATTTTAGAGTGCGGCGACAAGGAGCTTAAATTTGATAAATTTAAACGATTTTACGCCGAGTACAAGGCCGGTAAATTTGACGCGCAAATAGAAGAGGGCGGTAAAATTGACGAGATAAAACCGCTAAAACGTCCAAGCTACGCGGCATTTTGCGAGGTCGTAGCGATGAGAGAAATCGGCGGCAAAAAGCAAGCGGACAAGCAAAAAGCCTTCCTGCACTCGATCGCGCATATCGAATACAGCGCCGTAGATATCGCGCTAGATGCGGCGTATCGCTTCCGCGCGCTACCAAAAGCCTACTACGACGACTGGCTGGAGGTCGCCGAGGATGAGATCAGGCACTTTAAGATGATCGAAGATCACATGGCTAAATTTGGCGTGAAATACGGCGATTTTGCCGTACACGACGGCCTTTTTATCGCTTTGCAAAATACCTCCACGTCGCTGCTCGAGCGCATGGCGGTTCTGCCTAGATACATGGAGGCAAACGGCCTTGACGCAAACGCTTTTATGCTAAAAAAGCTGGAAACCGAGCGCGAAAAAGACGGGAGCAAGGCACGTCTTTGCGAAATTTTGCAAGTCATCTTAGACGAGGAGATCTCGCACGTCTCAAAGGGTGATCGTTGGTTTAAATTTGCCTGCGAAAAAGAGGGCGTAAGCCCCGAAATCTACGCGCAAATCGTACAAAAAATCTACCCTAAAGCCTTTTTGCAGTCTCGTGAGCTAAACGTTAGCGCGCGTCTAAAATCAGGCTTTAGCGAGGCAGAGATCGAGCAGATAAAAAATCTATCAAAGGCTGGAAAGGTGGTATAAATGAAAAAAATCTACTTTATCAGGCACGCAAAAGCCGTAGAAGAGGGCGAAGGCGATGACTTTGAGCGCGATCTAAGCGAGCGTGGCAAAAAAGACCTAGCTCTGATGTGCGAACGGCTAAGAAAACACGAGGTGAAGGCGGACGCGATATTTTCAAGCCCTGCCAAACGCTGCGCCAAAACAGCTCAAAAGCTAGCCGAAGTGGTTAAATTTAAGAAGAAAATCAAATTTAAAGACGAGCTATACGGAGCGCAGACGCATGAGCTTTTGACCTTCATAAGAGAGTTTGACGATAAATTTCAAAGCGTATTTGTTATAGCACACAACGACGCTATAACTGAAATTTGCGAGCTTTTAAGTGATGCCGCTATCGGAAATATCCCTACATGCGGCATCTTTTGCGTCGAATTTGACGGTAACTTTAAAGAACTAAAAGAACACCGTGCAAAGGCTCTGTTTTTTGACTATCCTAAAAAACATAAAAAATAGGGCAATCAAAAGCTCTATTTTATTCCTGCATTTTTCATCAACTCAATTACTTCAAAAATCATCTCAAAAACATACAATAACAAGCAAAATATTTAGCAAAATAAGCATAAAAATTATCCGTTAAATTTAGCATGAAATTTAACGGATAATTTGTTTTAATGCAAAAGGTAAAATATTAGAAAGTGCCGTATTTTCGGTATTTGATGAAAGTATTGAAGCAATACAAAAGAGATATAAATATTTATTTGAAAATTATAGTTTTCAATATAAAATAGCAAAAATAGTCTGTATTTTACCTTTTAACAAAACAAACTAGTAAAAAGCTTATATAAATTTAGACTCAAAGGAACTTAACAATATCTATATTACCTCCTACTCCTACTCGTAGTAGTTTGAGGGTTTTAACTTATCTTAAGCGTAAAAAATTAATTTGATTTAAATTTTTTGAATTCTTTGGCAAAAAAAGCATTTAGATCGTGTAGGCTACCATCATCCATCTGGATGAGTTTTAGGCGGTATTTCTTGTAAATTTTGATTTTTTTACTTTTTCTTTTTAAATATTGCGGCGTCTCAAGGCCCCAGAATTCGATATAAATATTGCTATGCGTCAGGTAAAAATCACTAATTACGCGTTCTTTTGTCGGAGTTTTCTTTTCGTAGATAAAATCTATTCCTCTATAAAATAGCCAATTTGCAATAATCAGCTCAGCACGACTTTTTACAATGTAGCCGCTATCGCTTTTGTATCTAGTTTGTTTGATTTTTTGCTTTTTAAATAGCTTTAAAGCCAGCAAAACGATTAAGAACAACAACAAAACGATTAAGATTTTTGAAAGATTAAAGCTCATAAACAATTTTCTCTGGAGTAAATGAAGAAAAATTAGTTTTGGTTGCGGAGGACGGACTTGAACCGCCGACCTTCGGGTTATGAGCCCGACGAGCTACCACTGCTCTACTCCGCGATGAAATTTGAGTGGATGGGGTAAGAGGATTCGAACCTCTGGATGATTGGACCAAAACCAATTGCCTTACCGCTTGGCTATACCCCAGCCTGTAAAAAGAAAGGTGATTATATATATTTTTACCTTATTTGTCAAGCTTTTTGGCAAATTTTCGCCGTTTTTTCAAAGTTTTTCCATAAAAGCTGTGCTGTATGAGCCGTTTAAGCGTCTGTTTATATCGTCCTGCCAGCTAGCAGGCAGCGCTTCTAATGCTCTAAATTTAGGCAACAAATCCAAATTTTCGCTCGGATTTAAAAACAGTTTATTTATCTGCATCACGCTTAGAGCGTTTTCGTTTTTTTGCAGGATCTCTACCTCGCAGCCGGCCTTGCACGACCCGTTTTCAAGCACTTTATAGTACCAGCCGGTTAATCCGGTGGCAAAAATCTCTTTGGCTAAATTTGCATTTCCCCAGCGTTTTGCGAGCTTAAAACACGGTTTTCTAGGCTGGGTTACTTGTAGCACTAGCGAGCCGATTTTATGCACGTCGCCTACGTTTACGGTAGTCTCATCCAGCCCGCTAACGGTCAAATTTTCGCCCATTGCGCCTAGCGGCAAATTTTTAAGCCCAAGATAAGCTTCCCACGCGGGATAGTTTTCTAGCGAATTTGCAAACACGGCTTTATTTACGCCGCCGTGATGCTTCGTGTCGGCCACCTCGTCGCCCTCAAAGCCAAGCTCGCCTGCGTAAATTTCGCCCGTCTGCGCGCTCTTAAATATCGCCGAGCGCCAAGCCTTGCCTAGCTCGTCCGTGGCCGCCACGCTACCGTACTGCCTGGTTTTACCTATCAAAAGCGCTTTTAGAAATGCCATCTTACCCTCA
>CAUSIL010000143.1:0-5552 GCA_963531395.1 uncultured Campylobacter sp. | reverse complement strand
TCGCGTCCGTGAAAAAGTACTTCACGCCGTCAATGCATAGCAAAAACTCATTATCGCAGCTATATCCGCACTCGCGAAATACGGCGTTTTCGTCCTTTAAGATGAAATTCATTGTGCGTTTTGATTTGCTCTTACTGCTTTGATTTGCTCAAAAATTTGAAGCATGCCTATCATCGCCAAATGATAGCCTACCGGTCCGAAACCGACGATTTGCCCCGCAGTTACCGGCGCTATGAGGCTTTTTTGGCGGAATTCTTCGCGGCGGTGGATGTTGCTGATATGCACCTCGATGACCGGAAGTCCGACGGCTGCGATAGCGTCGCGGATCGCGATAGATGTGTGCGTGTAGGCAGCTGGGTTTATGATGATGCCGTCAAATTCGCCGAAGCACTCTTGGATCTTATCGACTAGCTCACCCTCGAAATTGCTCTGAAAAAATTCGATTTCTATACCGTTTTGCTCGGCAAAAAGCTTCATCTGCCCGTGGATATCCTCCATCTTCATCGAGCCGTAGATATCAGGTTCGCGCGTGCCCAGCATGTTGATATTCGGGCCTTGGATGACCATTAGTTTAGATTTTGTTTCCATTTTTAGCCTTTTAAAAGATTTAAATTTAGCCTTGATTATACATTTTTTAAGCTAAATTTTCGCTACAATCACGAAAAATAGGAGCTTAAAAATGATCATCGTTAAACCGAAATTTACAATGCTATGCGACGAAAATTTTACCGTTTTAGAGGACGGGGCGGTTGCTTTTGATGAGCGTGTCCAGGCCGTTGGCGAGGCTGAGCAGCTGCGCAAAAGATACCCTAACGCGCGGTTTTTCGAGTATCCGGATGCCGTTTTGGCGCCAGCTTTTATCAACCCGCACGTGCATATGGAGTTTAGCGCGAACAAAACCAGCCTCGTTTACGGCGATTTTTTAGAGTGGCTAAGCTCGGTTATCGCCTCTCGCGGCGCGCTCTCGCAGGCGGCAAACGATGGCCTCATCGCCTCTGCGATAAAAACCATGCAGCGTAGCGGCGTGGCAAGCTTTGGTGCGGTTTCTAGCTTTGGCGGGGATTTGGACGCGTGCGCGAACTGCGGCGGGCGGGTCGTGTTTTTTAACGAAATTTTAGGTACGAACGAAGCCGCGTTAGAGCAAAATTTGGCAAATTTCACCGCCCGCTTTGAAGAGTCGCAAAAGCGCAAAAGCCCGCTTTTTACGCCCGCGGTTTCGGTGCACTCGCCCTACTCTACGCACCCTGATTTAGCCGCTGCGGCGCTAAATTTAGCCCGCGAGCAGGACTTGGTCGTATCAACGCATTTTATGGAGAGCGAGCATGAAAAAAACTGGCTAGAGCAAGGTATTGGTGGCTTTAAAGAGTGGCTGGGCAAATTTAACCCCGCCGCGCGCCCGCTTTATACGCCAAGCTCGTTTGTAGCGATGTTTGCAGGCATTCGTACGCTCCTTACGCACTGCGTTTGGACGGTTGATTTTTCTGGCTTTGACCCGGAGCTTCACAGTCTCACGCACTGCGCGGTTTCAAACAGGCTGCTTAGCAAACGCACGCTAAATTTACGCGCCGCGCTGGACGTGGGAGCGAGCATAAACATCGGCACGGACGGGCTTAGCTCAAATATAAGCCTAAATTTCCTTGACGAGCTACGGGCGAATTTACTCATTCACGCCGATTTTGATCCACTTGAATTAGCTAAAATTTTGCTTCTAGCATCGACAAAAAACGCGGCAAAGGCGCTAAATTTAGACGCAGGCGAGATAAAAGAGGGCAAGCTGTCCGACCTCGCGCTCTACGGCGGTTTTGCAGACGCCGACGCGGCGCAGCTACCGCTAATGCTCATTTTGCACGCGGGGGGCTGCGAGCGGCTATTTGTCGGCGGCGCGGAAGTAAATTTAAAGCAAATTTAGCGGCGATTTAAACTAGCCGTCTCGCTAAGAGCGTGCCGCAAGGCAAATTTAAAGGAGAAAAATGGAAACTAAAATCGGCGACATCTTTGCCGTAAGATTAAAAAGAAAGGGCGTTTATTTCGTCGCGCAAATCCTTAGCGGCGGCGATGAGGCGGGGCGTTTCGCGGTCGTTTTAGACCTATTTACGAAGGAGCCGCCAGACCTAAAAGAAGCGGCAAAGCTAAAGCCGTTTTACTTTGGTCATCACTTTTGGGAGCGCGAGGAATTTTATCTAAGCACGGATGAAATTTTGGATGCCAAGCCCGTTTTTATCGGCAATGCCGCGCCCATTTGCAAGCCGCCCAGACAAGCAAGCCTGCAAAATACGGAGCAAATTTGCATGCAGCTTGCGTGGAACGAGCTGCCAAAGGATATCAGGGATAAATTTAAGTCCGCGAGCAAGCAAAAACTTGAAATAAGGCAACTGCAAGACCGCGAATTTTACGCCGAGTTTGCGCGGCAAAATCCGTTTTGCTACGAGATAAAAAGCGAAATTTGGGATGAAAATTTAAAAAATTTTTTAGAATCAACGCCGATGATAACGAATATAGAGCTAAACTGCGCCGCAAAAAGCCTAGATATCTCGCGCACGTACGTAAAAGAACTAACCCTAGATACTAGCAGCACGCAGGAAGTTTTGCTAAACGACTCGCTGTATAGGCTCACGCTAAAGGGCGACGCCTCGCGGCTAAAAAGCGTGCGCTGCCCCTTTGACGGCGAGCTTTTAGGCATCCAGCTAGAGCTAAAGGGCGGCGGATTTTGCGTTAGCGGGCTTGAAGAGTTGCGCGAACTACGGATATTTTCGCAGCGCGGCGAGTGCGTCGATCTAGCGGATGTTGCGGCGAGTTTTCCGAATTTACGCGAAATTTTCATAAATGCGCAGGGCGGTACGCTAAAAAATATCGACGCGCTTGCTAATCTCAAACGACTCCAAGCTATGCGGCTTAGAGAAGTTTACGGATTTGAGAGTTTTCCGGCGAGGGAACGGCTGCCGCATTTAAGGCGTCTTTGGCTACGGTCGGTTCCAAAAACGGTCTGCGAGGCGGCAAAAAGGGAGTTTAAAGACATAGAGGACATTGAAATCAAACAGCCTCGAAGCGATCAGTGGCTGGAGGCGAATTTAAACAATCCGTTACGCGGCTGGGACGGCAGAGAGGGCGTAAGCGCGGCGGCGTCCAAAAAGGCGATGAAAGCCTACGCAGACGCGCACAAAACGCTAAGCGCGATTAAAGCAGAGCCTGTTAGCAAAGAGCTGGAGACGGCGAGCAAAAACGCAAAAGCACAAACTAGCAAAAAGGCGGCGAGGGCGGGTAAATTTGATACAGCTAGCGCAGGTAGCGCGGCGGCGCGGGATAAAGTTTTAAAAGATTTTATCTCCGTTTTTAATGCAGTAGGCGCGGGGCGGGGCATCGACACCATGGAGCGCGAGGAGATATGGGAGGCGTTTTGCAAGCTTTGCGAACTAGCCGCGGTAAGCGAAAAAGACCGAGAAAAAATCTGGGAAACAAACGCAGAGTTTTGATCTTCGCTTGCTTTGAAAACTAAGTCCGCAAAAACCAAAGCGCCGAATTTAACCGCCTTTTTCAAATTCGGCACGAAAATTCCTTGCTTTTAATCTGCAAATTCGCGCCCCTAAATCACCGCCCAAATGCCAATCTAAAACCGACAAAAAATTTACCGTAAAACGCGCGCTAGCTAAATTTATAAATTTAAATGGTAAAATGCGCCCCGATTTTAAATGAATTAAAGGAAAAAAATGGGATTTTTAAGGTTTATTTTCACGCCGATCGCGGCGATTTTTAGGTTTATAAACACCTATTTTAAGGCGATGCTCTTTTTACTCATCGTCTTTTTGATATTTTTTAGCGGCATGGTAGAAAACGTAAATCCGCCCAACCTAACCCAGATAAATCTATCGGGCGCGATAATGGACGCAGGCGAAGCGCTAGAAAAGATCGAGGCCGCGCGCAAGGACGGCGACATCAAGGGTGTGCTGCTTTATATCGACAGCCCGGGCGGCGCGCTGGCGCCTAGCGTCGAGCTGCACACGGCGATCAAAAATCTACGCGCCGCAAAGCCAGTGGTTGCGTATGCGGGCGGGTCGATGACGAGCGGTAGCTACTACGCGGGTGCGGGCGCAAATAAAATTTTGGCAAATCCTGGCGCATTTATCGGATCGATCGGCGTGATAATGCAAGGTGCCGACGCCAGCGAGCTAGCGGCTAAAATCGGCGTCTCGCAGCAAATCGTAAAGGCGGGCGAGTATAAAGAGGCGGGAACGTTTCTACGCCCGTGGAGCAAGATCGAGCGCGAACAGCTGCAAGAGCTCGTAAACGCTAGCTACGAGATGTTCGTAAGCGACGTGGCGGCGGATAGAAATCTAGACGCAAACAAAAGCAAAGAGTGGGCAAACGCGCGGGTATTTCTCGCCAGCGACGCCGCAAAACTCGGGCTCATCGACGCGGTGAGCGATTATTATTCCGCGCGCGCCGAGCTAGAAAAGCTAAGCGGCGTGGCCCAGCCCGTCTGGGAAAAGCCGTCCGTCTACGAAAAAGCGATGCAAAAATTTATAAATCAGGGCGCGAACTCGCTAATCTCGGCGTTTTTCGAGGCTAAGGCAAGATAGAGCGCGCCATGAAAATTATCTCGAAATTTAAAGACAACTACGACTTTATGGTATCAAAATACGGCCTTGACGAGACGCTAGTCTATGACCGCAGAAACTCGACTCCAGTCGGCGCGGAAGAGCTATGGGGCCTTAGCAAGCTCGATAAGCCGTTTTTAGAAAACGCCGGTTCGCGCTACAAAGTACGCGCAGGCAAGGACGGCAAGCTTGTTACTGATTTTTATGCGAGCCAGGACATGCCGCGCCTGCTTCATTCCGTGATTTTTATCGGCAAAAACTTGGTTCATATTTTCGCCGCCCGGGGTAAAATTTACACCGATTTCGACCTTGCGGAAAACGAGCGAGAAGAGATGTATTTTCACGGCGATATTTTGACGTTTAAAGACGGATTTTGCGCTTATATCGCCTCGCGGTTTGAGAGTGATATTTTACGCTTTGCCGCGCTTAGAGCAAGCGATCCGGCGGCTCTTAGCAGCGCCGATAGGGCTAGCGAGAAGGAAAAATTAAAATTAAGCGCACCCATAGTGTTTTTTAAAAGGACGCAAATTATCGACTTCGTAGCGATAAATCCGCAACTTAGCGCGATGGGGCTTTATCTGGACGCCGATTTCGTCTGGCAGAGTTTAGTTGAGTTTTTATCCGCGAAAAAAGACGCCGAGGCTCCAGTAGGCATGGTGCCAAACGAGATAAAAATCGCTAGCAAGGGCTTTGACGCAAAGCGTTCGTTTCGTCCGAAGATGAAATAACGCAGGCACCTTAGCCTAAATCGCTTTTTTATCTTTTCCTCCCGCGCACCGTTTAAAAGATGAACTCGGCGCAAAATACGACTCGTTTTTGGGTTAAGGCGTCAATAAATTTAAGCGACTACGCCGCGCTTTTTAAACGCCGATAAATTTAACCGCGCCCTTTGCGCCGATAAAACCGCAAATTTAAAATGCCGATTTTAAACGCAAAAGCCGCGAAACGATAAAATTTGCC
>CAUSIL010000142.1:0-5643 GCA_963531395.1 uncultured Campylobacter sp. | reverse complement strand
TCTGCGCCGCCTCATCTACTCAAAATCCATCACGCCATACCTCGTCGATACGCAGGTGCACTACATTAGCTCGGTCGAGGCGCTGCTCGTGCGAGGCGGGTTTAACCACGTGTTAAAGGGCACGGTCGTGGCTAGAAGCTCGGGCGGCTACTTCTACGTCGCGCCAGAAAACATCCAAAAACTCAAAAAAGAGCAAAGCGAGCTACTGGATAAAAAAGAGGAAATCGTCTATGAGCACTGCAAAATTTTTAGCTCCGCGATGCACAAGGGCTTGCCGTTTCTGAAATTTATAAACGGCGCGTTTGATGTATTTGACGCCTACTGCGCGCGGGTTTTTACGGCTAAAAGCGCGGATCTGGAGTTCGTGCTGCCAAGCGGCGGGTCAAATTTAAAGCTGGTAAATTTCGCCCATCCCGCGCTAAAAAATCCAAAAAGTGTCAGTATCGACTTTGGCAAAAAGGTGCTGTTAATCACCGGCGTAAACGCGGGCGGTAAATCAATGCTGCTAAAATCGCTGATAGCTGCGGCGTTTCTAGCCAAATACCTGCTGCCGATGCGCATAAACTCGCAAAATTCGCAGATCGGAAATTTCAAGGAATTTGACGCCATTATCGAGGATCCGCAAAACGTAAAAAACGACATCTCGACTTTTGCCGGACGTATGGTGCATTTTTCCAAGCTTTTTACGAAAAAAAATCTGCTCATCGGAGTCGATGAGATCGAGCTTGGAACGGACTTTGAGGAGGCGGCGAGTCTATACGGCGTGATGATCGAGCGGCTGATGAGTCAGGATATCAAGATGATCATCACCACCCACCACAAGCGCCTTGCTATGCTGCTAGCTAAAAACCCGGACGTCGAGCTTGTGGCGGCGCTTTACGACGAGGAAAATTCGCGGCCTAAATTTGAGTTTTTAAAAGGCACGATCGGCAAATCATACGCCTTTGAGACCGCGGCTAGATACGGTATCGCGGCAAATTTGGTCGCGCAGGCGAAAAAGATCTACGGCGAAGACAAAGAAAATCTAAACGAAATCATCACAAAGACGCTGAATTTAGAGGTGCAGCTCAAAGAAAAACTCGAAAGCGCCGAGAAAAAAGAGCAAAAGCTAGACTCGCTAATCGAAAATTTAAAAGAGCAAAAAGAGCGAGCCGAGTCCGAGCAGCACGAGGTTATAACGCGGCTGGAGCGGGAGTATTTTAAGGCGATAAACGAGGCTAGGCGAGCGATAAATCTTGACGATACCAAAGAAAAACAGCGCGCCCTAAACCGCGCAAACGAGGCCAAACGCGCCGTGCAAAAACCCGAAATCTCCGCCCCGCCCGAGCTAAAAGTCGGCGACCGCGTAAAATACGGCAAGATAAAAGGCGTCGTGGCAAGTCTAAGTAAAAACGACGCCGTGATACAAACCGACAATGTGAGTATGCGCGTGCCGATAAATCAGCTAAAAATCAGCGGCGAAACGCCGGCGCCCGCGAAAAAATCCGGCATAAATCTAAGCGTGCAAAAGCCGCAAAACGCTAGCGTCACGCTCGATCTACATGGCCTGCGCGCCGACGAAGCGGTGCAAAAACTGGATAAATTTATCTCAGATAGCCTAGTGATGGGCTTTGACGAGGTGCAGGTGTATCACGGCATCGGCACGGGCAAGCTCGCCTACGCGGTCAAAAACTTCTTGCGCGAGCATCCGAGCGTGAAGGAGTTTTTCGACGCGCCGGCGGGGCAGGGGGGATTTGGAGCGCAGATAGTAAGGCTGTAAATTTGCCTTGCTACGGCTTGTCTCGCGAGTGCTTTTCCGAGATTTCGCAAAATTTTCGCTCCGCAGGCTATATGCCTAGCGCACGCTCAATTTTGCTTCAAAACTCGAAAAATCATCTCGCGATACTTCGCCTTATCTTTTTACGTTCAAATTTGGAGTCAAATTTGAAGTTAAATTTGTAAATTTTACTCACCGAGACCCGCACCCTGAAAACTCAAATTTAAATTTGCGGTGCGGTAGCTTTAAATTTAAGCCTATTTAAGCATTTTGTAATTTTGGAGCTTTAAAATTTAGCGACGGCGCCTGGTCGCTTAAAAGCTCGCAAAAAAAGAGTGACGAAAAATCAGCCGTCCGCATAGTCGTTTTACCTCGCTCGTTTTCTTGCTTTGCTTTTTTAGCGCGCAAATTATTTTTACGAATTTTGGCTTTAATGATTAACTTAAATAAATAATGATAAAATGGCGATAAAATTACAAAAGAAGGTCGATGCAAAATTTAGAATCTAAGAGCAAGGCAACTCGCTATCTCGTTTTACCTATCGTCGTGCTTGTGATATGTTCGTGTATAGCCGTTTGTTTTATATTTTATAATAAATTTCAAGACTCCGTCAATTATCCTTCAAACATCGGTATGGACGCTAAAGCCGAAGCATATATGAACGTAGTAGAAATGATTTATAAACAAGTGGCCAAGCGCGATATAAACGAGTTTCAAAGGTACGCCGAAGCGGCTAATTCTGTACCTGCCTGGATATTTAAGCAAACCGGAGACAAAAACGAACTTACGGTGCTTGCCAGCTCGCAGCATCCTAATTTAATAGGCGAAATTTTGCCCTATAAATTTTGCGATATGGACTCTAGGGCGCATACGGATTTGGAGCAAAAAGGCGTTTATAAGCGCATTCGTCTGATTGCGGATAATAAGGCCGAGGTTTGCTATTTTAAAAAAACAGACGGCGTGATACTGGGCTACGATATGGTTCACGCAGTAAAAATTTCAGGCTTTGACGACCCGCGTTTTTTTACTTGGCTTGCCGTAAATATGAAAAATACCGTTTTAGTTACCCTTATTATGATGCTTATTTGCGTGTTTCAGTATTGGCTCTTTTTTAGAAATATCAAAAACAGTCAAATTTCACTCATGAAAACCAATGCTAGGCTGCTAGCTAATAACTCCGAGATGCAAAAGCGCCTATATAGCGACGCGCTCACGGGGCTACCTAACAAAACGGCTTTAGAGCGCGACGTAGCGACTATGAAGAGTCCTAAAATCGTAGTCGTGGATATAGACGAGTTTAGAAAAATGAATAACTACTTTGGCGCCGAGGCTTGCGATCAAATTTTACTCAAAATGGCGCAAATAGCTAGAAAATTCGCAAAGGATAACGATATGGCGGCTTACCGCGTGGGGCCTGACCAGTTTGCTCTAGTCGAAAACGCCGATTATTTTATAGATAGATACGAGGATCTAGCAAGCGAGCTTTTAGAGAGTATAAAAGGGCTGGTCATAGACGTGTCTAAAGACGGCGGCGAGCAAATAGAGATAGAGATCTACTGCACGGTAGGCTTTGCGCTAGATGAGACCGATACGTTTAAAAAGGCGATGACGGCGCTTGAGTTTGCAAAGCAAAGCGGCAAGGATTTCTTTTGCTACTTTAAAAATATCGACGACACTCCTCAATACGCCGAGCAAATCAAGCGATCGAATATGATACGAAACGCCATAATAAACGATAAAATCGTGCCGTTTTATCAACCGATATTTAACAAAGACGGCAAGGTGTTAAAATACGAAACGTTAATCCGTATCCAAAATAGCTCTGAAATCATCTCGCCGAGCGTTTTTTTAGAGGTTTCAAGACGCATCAAACGCTACACCGATATCGAAAAAATGCTAATCGAAAAGAGCTTTAAGCTAATCAAAGACAAGCCTAGCGCCATCATCTCGGTAAATTTATCCGGACGCGATATGACCGACGGCGACGTGAGCGCGTTTATCATCGAGAGGCTAAATAGATACAAGATCGCCTCAAGGGTAATATTTGAGATACTAGAGGATGAAAATATAGAAAATATCGAGCGTATCGGCGCATTTATCGAACGCGTGCGGAGGATGGGCGCAAAGATAGCCATAGATGATTTTGGCTCGGGTTATAGCAACTTCTCCTATATCCTAAAGCTAAAGCCCGACTACATCAAAATAGACGGCTCAATCATCAAAAATATAGACTCTAGCGAGGATTCTCGGGCGATAGCTAGCGCGATCATAGCCTTTGCCAATCAGCTAGACATCACTGTAATAGCCGAGTTCGTCCACTCAAAAGAGGTGTTTGATACCTGCGTGCGCCTAGGCGTGGACGAATTTCAGGGCTTTTATCTAGGCGAGCCACGAGATAGCTTGCTGGAGTAGCGAGGCGGATAAAACGCTGTCAGGTACGTTCGCGGTCGTCCAGTAATGTGCCCGCGCCAAAAAACCGCAATATCGAGGTCGGTAAATCGCCGTCCTATGCGGCTAAATTTGCTCGCGCCTATGCCGCCCGTATCAGCCAAAACCCGTGAATACGGCGGCTTAAGAGCATTTAGCTAAACCGCCCCTAGATTTAAGAGATTTTGAAACAGGAGCTTGAAAAGCAGCTTTTATTCTCAAGGGTGCCGTGTAAATTTACGCTAGTTTTTATCACGCTTGAAGTTTTTATTCATTTAAATTCTCGCCGATTTTTACTTATTTTTAAGACATAATTTATATTTTCGGTAAAAATTTATAGGATAATCCGCCTTCCTTCATCGCCAGGCCTTGTCGATCCGTCGTTGTTCGTATTTGCTCGGCGCCTTATTTGATGAAGTTTGTAAATCGCTTGCTAAGGTACCGCCTGCTTTTATCGCCTCGGTCGTTGTTTCTCTTAGATGATATTTCAGCGCAGCGCCTTTGTCTATTATCGGTACGTATTTTAAAGCAGTTTGACGCACGGCGTTTACAAACGCGGCTCTGCTAGCTTCGCAAAATAGCGAGCTTGCTTTTTTAGATAAAATTGATATTTGGCGCGGATAAATCGAGGCTAAATTTATCTTTGAAAAGGCTTTGATTATGCGCGCGAACCGATGCCGCGTATCTTTTGGCTTGGTCGCTCTAACTTAAATTTTACGCTACGAATCTGCGAGGGATTGGGGCTTGGGCGTTTTTCGCTTATAGCCTAACGGAGGCTTATCTAAATTTGATCGCGCAGGAGGTATTTTAGCCTAAATTTGCGCTTTGATCTTTTCGTAAAGCGATAAAATTTCGTCTTTTTTGATGATAAAGCTATTTTTGTTTGCGATAAGGTACGCCGAGCTTTGCATGATAGTCTGGGCGACTTTTAGTCCGTTTTGTTTCATCGTTGTGCCCGTTTCCACGACGTCTACGATAGCATCGGCAAGGCCAACTAGCGGCGCTAGCTCGATCGAGCCGTATAGCTTGATGATCTTTAGCGCGGTGGCCTTTGCGGCGAAATAGTTGCGCGAGATGTGCGGCATTTTGGTGGCGATCTTTAGCTCGGGAGCGTTTAAATTTAGCTCCTCGCCCTCTTTGACACCCACGCAGACGCGACATTTGCCGATCTTTAGATCAAGTAGGCGCACGACGTCCGGGCGATGCTCCTCAAGCACGTCAAGGCCCACCACGCCGATATCGGCAGCACCGTTTACGACGTAGGTCGGGATGTCTTGGTTGCGAACCATTAGAAATTTAAAATCGCCTTCGCTCATCAGCAGTTTTCTATCCTCAAATTCAAACGAGCTATTAAAAATTTTCCTAAAAATCTCAAGCGTTTCGTCGGCGATGCGGCCTTTTGGCAAAGCAACCGTTAGCATAAAATGTCCTTTTTTTGTTCGATTAGTTTTTGCATCCCG
>CAUSIL010000141.1:0-5647 GCA_963531395.1 uncultured Campylobacter sp. | reverse complement strand
TAGTGGCTTGGATGGGTTTAAATTTAGCTTCCGCTCTTTGCTTAGCCAAATTTGCGTTATATTCCTCGAGTTCTTTGCGCATTTGCTCGTTCATCTCTTTGCGTGCCTTCATAGTTTTTTCGACGTCCTGCGCATAGAGTCTTTTAAATTCCTCTATGCTGATGTCGGCGCGATCCATAAGCCTAGAGCCTTCCGCACTATTTGCAGCACTTTTACCGAGCGAATCCCTGAACGCCTTTAATTCCTCTTGCTCTTGTTTTGTTCCAAATCCTAAAATTTTACCCCAAATCGTCGGTTTGCCGTCTCTGGAGTTACTCATCAGCATCCACATATAGGTTTGCAGATTGGCGTCGATGATGTCTTCTTTGCTCTCAGGGTCTTTTTGTCCTATATAGCGCAGCTCTTCGGCCGTATATTTTTTGGATAATATGCCGTCTATCTTATCAATTGTCTTTGTTATCCAGTTCTCGTTGCTTTCGTCTATGTCGATGGCTTCTTTTACGATTTCTATGATGGTTTTACTTCTGTACTCTTGCAGCTCTTTTTGGATTTCTTCTTTGCTTTTCGGAGCCTGCGTTTGCTCGTTCGCCAAATTCGTCTTAGCGGTTTTATCTGCAGGAGTTAAATTTGACTTGAAATTTGCCGTAGAAATATTTAAATTTGAGCCGCTTATCATATTAATCCTTTAAAACGAGTTTTAAGCTATATCGGCAAATTTGAGAAAAAATTTAGGGTAAAGATAAGAAAAGCTATCAAATTTAGCCACTGTTTCGAGAGCTAAATTTGATCCAAATTTGACGGATTGCCAAATTTTAACAAAACAATTAGCGGAAGTATTTTAAGATGGATTTAAATGCTGCGACGAAAATTTTGTCCCAAGACTAGGCATGTAGTCTGTCGCAGGGCAAAATTTTCTAGCTTATTTAAAGACGCTTAAAAGACACCGCACAAATTTTACTTTTCGCTGGGCTTTCTCGTCGCCAGATCGCACTTGGCACCCCTAGTTATCATCAAGGACTGATCGTAAAATAAAATAAGCACCACAGAAACCCCGACGCCAAGTGCTAACGAGACCGTCGTGGTCGTGATCGCGTTATCGAAAAATATAATTAGGTATTCGTTTTTCTTAGCGATATCGGGCTCGTTTAGAAACGAAAACAGCGCCAAAATGCCCTTATACGCGTAGACTCCCGGCACCATCGGCAAAAGTGCGGGAAACGCGATGATTTCAGCCGGCACTTTTAGCCATTTGGCAAATAGCATACCTAAAATCCCGCTCAAAAAAGAGACGATAAGAGTGGCGACGCTGATGTTAAAAAATCCCATCTGCATGATCCAAAAGCGACTAGCGTGCGCAAATGCCGCAAGTAGCGCGCAAAATGCGAGAGTCCTTTTGGGCGGAGAGCTAGCGTAGGCAAAGCCAAGCCCCGCTACCGCCGCAAAAGCGCCGTCTATAAGCGTCGCGATAAAAAGCTCAAACATGTAAAATCTCCGCGCTACTAAGCGAGAGCGTGATATAGACGCCCACCGCGATACAAAGTATCAGGATGCCCGTACTTACGGCCCTGCTGATGCCCACAAGCGTGTTGTCGTTTAGGATATCAAAGACCGAGTTTATGAGAAAAACGCCCGGCATCAAAAAGAGTATCGACGAGCCGATCGCCACGTCGCTAGTATGCGTAAAGCCGTAAAATACGCCAAGATAGGCGATAAAAGAGACCACGAACGAAACTAGGACGTACTGGATTTTTAAATTTACGCCCATTTTAGCAAGCGCAAATCTAAGGCTATATCCAACAAGCGTCGCGAAAAATACGCAAGCCACCGAGCCCGCATCGCCGCCAAAAAGCCTGCAAAAGGCCGCATTTGCAAGGCTGATCAAAATAAGCGAGCTTGTAAATTTATTCGCCCCTATACGCATGACGCTCTCAAACTGCTCTTTGGCCTCGTTTAAGCTCAAATTTTCATCCAAAATCCGCCAGCTAAGCGACGAAAGCTCGGAAATACGGTTAAAACTCACCTGTCCTAGCGGGATCTTTTTCACGTAGGTTCGGCGCAGGGAGTTGTCGGCCGAGTCCATGACGCTAATCGTAAAATACTTCACAAAAATAGTCACGCTAACATCGTATCCGTAGCGCCTAGCCACGCGGTCTACGCACTTTTCGACGCGCGCGGTGTAGGTGCCCGCGCTCACCATCGCCGTCGTGTAATCAGAGAGAAAATCGGTTAAAATTTGGATATCGGGCTTTGCGCTCATTTTTGGGCGGTTTTAAATTTGATAAAAAACAAAGCAAGCTGCGCAAACAGCATCAGCTTCATCGTCCACTCGCTAGCCGCGTGCATCTGCGCAAACTCGGCCGTGCGCGTCGCCGCCTCGCCCGCAACCTGCGCGTCCATGATAAAAGGCGTGAAGTAAAACACGAACGAGAGTGCGAGGGCTAAATTTATCGCGCAAAGCATAGCCATGCTAAATTTAGCGGCGAATTTGACGCTGGATCTAAACGATGCAAGCTCGCAAAGCGCGATCAGGACGCTAACAGCTAGCAAGGCGTAGTTAAATTTAACAAATATCGTAGCCATCAGTTTGCCGCTTTGAAAATGCGTAAGTACGCCGTCGCCAAGGATGCTCTGCGGATAAAAAATCGTGGGCGCGACTAGAGCGCCCAGAGCTAGCTCCGTGCCGATGAGCGCGCCAAGGAGCAAAAAATAAACGCTTTTCATATTTTTCCTTTTTTTTGATTTACTGCACGCATTTTAGGGTTAGGGCGTTTAAATTCGGCTAAATTTAGGCGCAAATTCGGCAAAAATGCTTGCTTGATACGGTAAATTTAACGCTTGCGCCACGTAATTTAACGCGTTTAGAAATTTAATCCTGCTTCGCGCTCGTTTTATCTATATAAAATTTCGCGCTTTCCGTGCGCCACGCGCCGTAGGGCAGCTTAGCTTGCATCGTTAGGTGCAGTATGCCCTTGATACATTTGCTATCTTGCTTATCGATAGATAGCGCCCTAGACCTGCCTACGTCCACGCATTCGCCGCTTTTAGCCGCGTAGCCTATCTCCAAAATACCAGACAGCACGCTATCCATAGCCTGTCTATAAAGCGTAACGACGTTTACGCGTCCGAGCTTAAAATGATCGTAGCTCCAGTTAGCTAGCCTTTGATAGCCCGAGTTTAACGCGGTTTGCACGCATTTTTCGCCCTCGCCGCAAAGCAAAGCCGCAAGCGCCCAGTAGTCGCGGTCACCGTTAGCTAAGCGCTGCAAACACCTCTGCGTCCACTCGGGGCTATCAGCGCCCAGTTCCGTCCTGTAAGGTTTTAGCGAGTTTTGCAGATACCCGCACTCGTGCAGCGCGCCGAGTAAATTTATCCGCGCGTCGATGTTGGAAAGGTCGTGGCTAAGGTAGGCCGCAGCGGCGCAAAGCGCGAACTCGCCCTTGCTTTTTGCTTTTGATTCCAGATTTTTTAGCTTGGTTTGGATGCTCATTTTATTCCTCTTCGTCTAAATTTATCGGTCAAAGCAAATTTACCGGTTTTTGCGCTGGCGCCCGGCATTGTTAGCTAAAACGCCGATAAAGCGCGGTAAATTTCGCATGAGACCGCGTAAATTTAAAAATTCGCAAATATATTTTTAGCGACGAATCCGCGGTCAAATCCGGCTAAATCCTTGTAAAACCCCGCCTCAAACCCGTTAAATTTAAGCGCGTTTTGCATGCTTTCTTTTTGATCGTAGCCCATCTCGCAGGCTAGGTATTTTACGCCGCGATTTCGCGCGAGAAGCACGATATTTTTTAAAATTTCATCGCCTTTTGCGCCGCCAAATAGCGCCTCGCGCGGCTCGTTTAGTACGAATTTATCCAGCTCGTAATCCTGCGCGATATAAGGCGGGTTTGAGACGAGCAGGTCAAAGCGCCCGTAAATTTGATCCAGATACGCGCATTTTACGAACTCTATTTTGTCCTCTACGCCAAATTTCGCGGCGTTCTGCCCGGCTAAATTTAATGCATCGTCGCTGATATCGGAGGCTATGATTTTAGCGTTTGAGTTTAGAGCGAGGCAGATGCTGATTATCCCGCTTCCGGTTCCGATCTCGGCTACTAGGGGCGGTTCGTTTCTCGCTGGTAAATTTGATAAAACTTCAAGCGATCTTTCGACTAAAATTTCAGTCTCGGGGCGCGGGATCAAGACGCCCTTTTTTACGTTAAATGTAAGTCCGTAAAAACCCGCCTCGCCCGTGATATATTCTAGCGGCTCGTGATTTGCGAAGCGCGTTACAAGCGCGAAATATCCGTCCGCATCCTCTAGCTCGCTGGTTAAATTTAAAAATATCCACTCGATTTTTACGCCGAGGTGCCGCATCAAAAGCGCCTTGGCTACGCGCGCGGGATTTGCGCCGTTTATCTCGCACGCTGGAGCTATCTGAGATGAGGCGGCCTTTAGCGCGTCATTTACCGTCATTTTCTAGCTCGTTTATACGCTCAAAAAGGCTTGGATGCGAATGATAGACGAACGCGTAGATCGGATGGGCCTTCGGGAAGGCCTTGTTTTCGGAGCCTAGCTTTTTTAGCGCGCTTATCATGTCGGCTTTGTTTGAGACCTCGCCTGCGAATTTATCGGCGCCGAATTCATTTGCGCGGCTAAAATACGAGCTAACGGGCGAAAATAAAAATCCGAAAATCGGCGAAAAAAGTAGCAAAAACACGATCGTTCCGCCACCTCCGCTATGAAGCCCAAGCGCTTGATACGCCGCGTCAGGGATGTTGCCGAATATAAAAAACATCGCAAAAAGCATAACCGCGCTTAGAGCGATCATTTTTAGGATATCTTTGTGCTTAAAGTGTCCAAGCTCATGCCCCAAAACGGCAATTATCTCCTCTAGGCTTAGTTTTTTAACGAGCGTGTCGAAAAGCACCACGCGTTTAGTCGCGCCAAGGCCGCCGAAATAGGCGTTTAAGCGGTTGTCGCGCTTGCTAGCGTCTATCGTAAAAACGCCGCTGCTTTTAAATCCGCACTGCGCCAAAAGCCCTTCTATACGGCTTTTTAGCTCGCCATCTTCCAGCGGCTGCATTTTGTTAAAGATAGGCGCGATGAGCGTCGGGTAGATGAGATTTATCACGAGCGCGACGCCGAAGCTCAGCAAAAACGCCCAAAACCACCAAAACTCGCCCAAAAATCTAATGCAAAGCAGCACCAGCCATACAAATAGCGTGCCAAAAACTAGCGTTAGCGCGAGCGTTTTAAGCAGGTCAAGCGCAAAAATTTTAGGCGTTACATTTGAAAAGCCGAGCTTTTTATCTTTGACGAAGGTTTCGTAGATATTTAGCGGTAGCTCCAGCAGCGACGAGATGATCAAAAAGCTCATCACAAAGATGATATGATCTCTCAACTCTCCCGTTTTATAGGCGCTTTTATACATCTCGCCAAGCCCCCAGCACGCCCACATCACAAATATCGCGGCGTGATAGAGAAGGCTTGCTATCTCAAATTTTTGATTGCTTATCGCTGCTGCGGCGGCTGATTCGTACTCGCCCTGCTCTAACACGACGGCGGGCTTTTTAGCCTCCGAGCGGATGAAGTTTATCTGCAATATCGCCAAAATCGCCTTTACGGCAACGTAAAAAAAGTAAATACCGAGTAAAAAATAAAA
>CAUSIL010000140.1:0-5654 GCA_963531395.1 uncultured Campylobacter sp. | reverse complement strand
GTGTGTAAAAGTTGTAGTAAGGTAATAAAAGGCAAAATATGCAAGAAAACTTTATAAGACGCATAAGCACGGCAAGGGCGCTCGGTATGACGTCGGGGATTTTGGTTATTTTAAATTTGCTCTCGCAAGAGATGGTTTTACCAAAAAGCCTCTTTGATATCGCAACGAGTGCGCGCGTAGCGATGTTGTTCGTCTCCGTCATCTGCCTTTACGGCGCGATATCAAAGGTAAACAAACTTGCAGGCGGAGGCGTGTTTAAGCTTTACCGCATTTTTATCGCGGTTAGTAGCGCGATGATTTTGCTAAGCTTTAGCGCAAATTATGCCCCCGCTAGCACGCACAAGGTCCTATTTTTCGTCATTTGCGGCACGGCCGTGCTTGCGTTTTTGCTTTGGATAAAGATAAATTTTAAACTCGGCACCGTCACGCAAAACGCCCTATTTTCAGGATACTCGGTGCTTTGCATCGTAGGCACGCTTATCGCCGCGGCGCTAAAGTTTTTGCTTACCAAAGCCCTGCGCGATCCTTATCCTATCGAGCTTGCGGTGCTTGGCATCTACCTAGCGCTAGGGTTTATCTACGTGCTTGCTTGGTCGAGGGTAGATTACGTCGAAAATCGCAATCAAGACTGAGCAGATCCCGTCAAATTCGCATTTCAGATAAATTTAGACGACAAAAGCGAAAAATCGCGCGATTATGCTAAGCTCGTTTAAATTTAAGCAAAGCTAAATTTAAATTTATCGTAAATCCATAAATTTAAACTAGCGACGACTTTAAATTCAACTCCGCAAAAGCCTAAATTTAACCCAAAACCGTTTGATGCTATCGTTAATTTCAGCTTGTTTTTTAGCACGTTTACTAGCGAAATTGCTTAACTAATGTGGGCTTTTATCTAGCGAAAGGCCGCTCCCTGCGCTCGGGCGCCCAAAATTTAATCAAAAAGTTTTGCCTTTTGGCTTAGAGATTTTATATTTCTTCGACGGTCGCGCGTTTTTATCGGCTTGATGCTAAGGCAGCTACGATAACCACCGTTAGAAATAAAATTTAGTAGACCGCTCAGGCATAAAAGCTCGCATCGCTGCGGCCTCGGTCGCCGAGCGAGGCAAAAACGTAACTCTAAAATACGGCAAACCGAAGAATTTATAATTTTACAACTGCCAAAAATCGCTATGGTCGCGTTTTAGACGAGGTTTTGCTAAAAATGCGCATTGGATGAAGCGACGATTAAAACAAAAAGCGCAAATATGTTTTATTTTTTCATCGACGTAAATTTGAGATTGCGTCGTTTTGGCCCATAAAAAATTTAGGAGTGACTTTATAATGACAAAATGTTTAAAATCTAGTGCTAATATTCGCGCCGTTAAATTTTAAGGAGAAAAAATGAGAAAATTTATACTTTTAGGAGCGGCTGCGGCTATGGCATTTGCTGAAATTACTACGGTGCAAGTTAGTCCCGAAGCGATAAAAAACTACGAGCAGATCGTAGATATCAGAACGCCTTCTGAATGGGCGGAAACGGGCGTGATAAAAGGCGCAAAGACCATCACCTTTAACCCCGCCGACAAAGATGGCTTTTTAAACGAACTAAAAGCCAATCTCGATCTAAAAAAACCGGTCGCGCTCATATGTAGAAGCGGGCGCAGAAGCGCTGCCGCGGCTATGGCGATAGATTCGCCGGAGTTAAATATAATAAATCTTGACGGCGGCATGAGTAGCCTGATAAATCAAGGCTACGAAACCGCGCCGTATCAAAAATAATCCGCAAATTTCTTTAATCCGTCAGGCTTAAATTTGCGCTAAATTTTAAGTTTGGCGGAGCAGATTTGTGCTCTACTCGCGCGCAAGACGGCGGCAAATTTTAAATTCTCGCCGTTTTTACAAATTTATAAAAAGCATTTAGCGCAAATTTGACGACTTTTATTAAATTTCGCCCAAAATTTACGCCAAAAACAGCCTCGGCTTTAGCTTTAGCAGGCAAACATACGCAGCCAGCGCGCTTTGCTCTCTTATATAGTTGCGATCTCCGTTTAAATTTAGCCTCTCTATGATGCACTCGCCGTCCTTTGCGTAAGCTCCTACAAATACCGTCCCCACGGGCTTTGCCTCGCTACCGCCGTCAGGCCCCGCGATACCGCTGATAGCTAGAGAGAAGTCCGATTCGCTCGCCTTTAGGGCGCCTTTTAGCATCGCCATCACGCACTGCTCGCTCACCGCGCCGTAGGTTTGTAAAATTTCATCGCTAACGCCCAGCCAGTCGCGCTTCATCTTATTTGCGTAGGTTACTAGCGAGCCGTTAAACGCTGCCGAAACTCCGGCAAAAGCGCCGAATTTTGCCGCCGCAAGCCCCGCAGTGCAAGACTCGGCAAAGGTTAGCTTTAGCTCGCTTGACGTAAGTACGCGCGCTACGTGAGCCGCGACGTCTTCGCCTTCAAAAAATTTGCCCGAAAAGAGATTTTTCGCGCCGTTTATAAAGCCGCCGATTTGACCGAATTTATTCGCTTCTACTCTGATTAACGCCAAATTTGATAAAATTTGAGACGAATAAATTTGCACTTCGTATGTTTTAGCTAGCGGTTCGAGTAGGATTTTCGCGCTCTCCTCGTCAAAGTCTACCAAGTGAAAATATCCAAAATCGCGCTGCGTTTTGATCTCTATGGCAGGCAATTTTTGATTTGCGTCGGCTTTTATTAAATTTACGTAAGTTTGGTCTAATCTTACCAAAAAGCTCTCGTCGCTAAAGATTTCCGCTCTACTGGGAGCTAGCATCTGAGGGGATTTTAGCTCTAAAACATCGCCGCTAAGCGTAGCTAAAATTTTAGCCGCGACGGAGTAGTTTTTGCTCGACGCAAATATACAAAGACCGTCCGAGCGTGCGCAAAGATGCTCGATGATAAACGGCAGCTCCTTGTCGCTGCGACTAACGAACCTAAACTCGCCCAACTCGCCGAAATGCCGCTTGTAAGCGCAAAAAATATAATCTAAAAAAGGCGCGTTTACGCCGATATCTTCGCCGATGATCAGTAGTGCGTTTTTCACTGTTTTCTCCTTTAAAAGCTAAAAATATCTTACATAAATTTAGCTTAAAATAGCGTTTTTTCAGTAGCGTTTAATCGCCGTTTGGATAGAATCTACCAATTTTTTACTTCAAGGCGAACCTATGGATTACAAAGATACTTTATTACTTCCAAACACCGAATTTCCCATGCGCGGCAACCTGCCGGAAAACGAACCCAAACGCTTAAAATCGTGGTTTGACGATAGAAAAATCTACGAAAAAATGAAAGCTAAAAGGCAAAAAGCCGCCAAAAGCTTCACTCTGCACGACGGCCCTCCCTACGCCAACGGCAACATCCACATCGGACACGCGCTAAACAAAACCCTAAAAGACATCATCTTAAAAACGCACTATTTCTTCGGCGAAAACGTGAGATTTACGCCCGGCTGGGACTGCCACGGACTACCGATCGAGCAGCAAGTCGAGGTAAAACTGGGCGACAAGAAAAAAAGCCTTAGCAAAACGCAAATCCGCGAGCTTTGCCGCGAACACGCCAGAGAATTTATCGGCGTGCAAAAGGAAAGCTTTAAACAGCTAGGCGTCGCTAGCGACTGGGACGACCCGTATCTGACGATGAAATTTAAATTTGAAGCAGAAATTTACAAAACGCTTTGCAAAGTCGCCAAACGCGGGCTTTTAGTCGAGCGAAGCAAGCCGGTGTACTGGAGCTGGGCGGCTAGAAGCGCTCTAGCAGAAGCCGAGGTCGAGTACGAGGACAAAGAGGACTACAGCATCTACGTCGCGTTTAAACTAGGCGAAGAAGCCGCCGCAAAAATCGGCGCGAAAGACGCTCGAGCGGTCATCTGGACGACCACGCCTTGGACGCTGCCGGCAAACCAAGCCATCTCGCTAAGTCCTAGCGAAATTTACGTTTTAACGTCTGAAAATTTGATATTTGCCAAAGAGATGCTTGGCGAGCTAGAAAAAGAAGGGCTAACTAAGGGCGAAATTTTAAAAGAATTCGCCTCGGCAGAGCTTGAAAACCTTCACGCGATAAATCCGCTAAACGGTAGGAAATCGCTATTTATCCTAGGCGATCACGTCACGATGGACGGCGGCACGGGACTAGTTCACACAGCTCCGGGTCACGGCGAGGACGACTATCACGTGAGCCTAAAATACGGCATCGAAGTCATCATGCCCGTCGATGAAGGCGGATTATACGACGAGACGCTAAAGGCGAAAAAGTTATTCCCAGATGGCGTAGTAGACGAGCTAATCGGCATGCATATCTTTAAAGCAAACGAGAAAATTTTAGAGCTTCTAGGCTCAAATTTGCTTAAAGTTAGTAAATTCGTCCACTCGTATCCGTTTTGCTGGAGGACGCATAAGCCGGTTATCTACCGCGCTACCAAGCAGTGGTTTATCGCGATGGACGAGCCTAAAATCGAGGACAAAACGCTACGAGAAGTCGCGCTAAAAGAGCTTGAAAACGTCAAATTTTACCCTGCAAGCGGCGTAAAAAGGATAGGCTCGATGATAGAAAATCGTCCCGACTGGTGCATCTCGCGCCAACGCGACTGGGGCGTGCCGATAGCGTTTTTTAGGCGCAAGGATACTAAAGAGCCGATATTTGACGATGAAATTTTAGATAACGTCGCGGCGATATTCGAGCAAAAAGGCGCGGACGCGTGGTGGGATAGCGAGATAAAAGATCTCCTGCCGGCAAACTGCAAATACGATCCACAAAATTTAGAAAAAGTGATGGATATCCTAGACGTCTGGTTTGACAGCGGCTCGACGTGGGCTGCGGTGCTAAAAAGCGGCGACTACGATGCGGGCAGCTATCCTGCGGATATGTACCTAGAGGGCAGCGATCAGCACAGGGGTTGGTTCCAAAGCTCGCTACTGCTAAGCTGTGCCGCGCAAGGACGAGCGCCGTATAGAAGCGTGCTCACGCACGGCTTTACCGTCGATGAAAACGGTCAAAAGATGAGTAAAAGCAAGGGCAACGTCGTAGCTCCGGCGGACGTCGCTAAAACCTACGGCGTGGAAATTTTACGCCTTTGGGTTGCGCTTAGCGACTACTCCAGCGACCTAAAAATCAGCGAAAACATCCTAAAGCAAGTAAGCGAGCAATACCGAAAAATACGCAATACGATAAGATTTCTACTAGCCAACGTAAACGATCTAGAAGATATCGAAACGTCAAATTTCAACATCCTAGACCGCTGGATACTAAGCCGCGCGAAAAAAGCATTCGACGAGGCCGAAGCGGCGTTTAGAAACTACGACTTTTCAAAGGGCTTTAGCCTGCTGATGAATTTCTTAAGCGCCGATTTAAGCGGCATATATCTTGATATCTGCAAAGACCGCTTATACTGCGACGCCAAGGACAGCGATACGCGCCGCTCGGCTCAAAGCGCCATGGCGCTAATAACTAGAGCGCTACTACCGCTCATCGCTCCGACGCTAACCTACACCGTGGATGAAGCGATGGACTATGCGCCTAAGATTATAAAAAACGGCGCAATCGACGCCTTTGATCTAGAGTACGCGCCGCTAGATTTTGAGTTTAACCTAGACGACGAGCTGCTAGTGGCTAGCCGCGAGAAGTTTTTCGAGCTAATCGACGTGCTCAAAAAAGACAAAAAGATAA
>CAUSIL010000139.1:0-5660 GCA_963531395.1 uncultured Campylobacter sp. | reverse complement strand
GGATCTCCAGCGTCGTAGTTTCGTAATTTTCTTTAAAATACCCGCCCGCTTCGATCTTAACCGTCGCCTCGTCTGCGATATTTGCATCCTCGAGCAAAAATGCAAAATGCCCCTTTCCGTCGGTAAATTTGCTGCCTTTGGGTAGAAAAGTAGCCGAATTTACGCTTATTTCGAGCTCGGCGATCGGCCTTACTTCCTCGTTTCGTTTTATGCCGATTAGCGCCACTAGCTCGTCGAGATACTCGCCGGTGCTAAAATTTAGATAGTTATTTGCTACCTTGACGTTAATCAGCTCAAAAAAGTTATTGAGCCGATATAAAAATATGTCGATGAGCGTTATATAGTCGTCGCCGATTAGCGGGATATAATCAAGCTTGCCGCTCTTTTTCTTAAACTCCTCGATTATGCTTGCGCGCTCTTTTTCTATATCTAAAGGCTTGATAAATTGCGGCACTCTTAAAGGTTTCATAGGCTTAGCCTCACTTCATTTTCATTAAATTCGCCCTTTCTCGTGTATCCTATTTTGACGTCTAGAGTATTATCCGCTCGCGGCGTGAGTTCGATTTTAAGATTTTCCGCGCGAGGCTCGAAGGTTAGAATTTGAGATTTTAGATCGCGTTTTAACGCCAAAAGCTCGCTTAGTGTCATCTTTTTGTCGATATACCTATCCAGCCCAAAAGTCGGGCGCAGGGTTTTTGTGAGTTTTGAAGTTTTACAAATACGCCTAATATTCTCAATTTCGTTTATTTGATACATCGTTTATCCTAGAAAAATAAGGCGGCGAAAAGGACAAAACGCCGCCTCGCGGCTTTAACGAGGACATAATATAAAAATATCGTTTTCTTTTATACAAGGGGATTTTAGTGCGAGTGGTGCGGAGTATTTCCGCCGTCGTCGATGATTGTTCCGGTGGCGTGAATACTACCTTTGACGTTCAAATTTCCGTTTAACGTTATATTGGCTTTTATCTCGATGTTGTCGGCGACTAAATTTATGAGCTTTGGAGATAGAATTTCAAGAGTTGAGTTTGCCGTGTCGTAGCTGATTATAGTGCCGTCTTCGTATTGCGTTATCTCTTTGGTTTGGGAGCTTCCTTCGGGCTCGCGGCAAGCTTGATTAAAGATCGCACCCACGGCGTATTTAAGCCCGCCGTCTCTTAGCTGATGGACGATCGCCTGCTCTCCGACTCGCGGCGGCGAAAACGTGCGCTTAAACGAGTTTGCGCTTTGGACGTATGGGATGAGCTTTGTTTTTGTGCCTAAGTATTCGACTCTTACCAGGCTTTTATTTTCGCTCACTTCGCAGATCGTGCCGATAAATTGCATTTAGACGCTCCAAAGCTGCGTATGATAAACGAATTTTAGCCTTAGCTCGGTCATAACGTAGTCCTTATCCAAAACCTCGATATTTGAGCGATTTACGGCGTTAAGCTCCATAAAATTAAATTTGCCCTCAAAGCTCTTTAGCCTATCTAGCACTTTTAAAAGCAGCTCGTCGTTTTTGCTATATGATGAATCGATCAAATTTATGCTCACGCTTAACTCGTGTTTGATCCGCTCAAAGCTCACCGCCTCCACTGCGTCGTCGGTGTCTTTTATGATGATTAAGGGCAGATTGTCTTTGTCAAATACGTAAATTTCAAAGACCTCAACGCTAAAATTTAAGCTCTCCAGGTGCTTCTTTAGCGCGTCTACGATTTGCGCCCGGACGTTTTGAGGAGACGGGGGCGTGTTGCTCTGCGTTGGAACTCGTATTTCTTCTATAAAATATTTTTTTGACATTATTTTCACTCCTCGCGCGAATTAAATCCGCGCTGCGGGCAAGGCTTGGCGACCTGCACCCGCGCTGAAGCACACCGCGACTTACGGTCGCGTCGTATTATTTGTAAAATCATTTTCTAAATTTCTCTCAAAAATAGTCTTTTTAGCACTTGACTTTCGAGCACGCTTTTTGTGATCTCGTATCTAGCGCCTAGTATCTCGATCTCGTCTTTTAATCTTAGATTTTTCGCATCTTCAAGGGTGATAAGGGCGGTTATTTCCGTGCCTACCGCCCCATTTTCATAGATCACTTTTGAATTTGCGTTAAAATGGCATTTGATGAGCTTGTCCGTCCTTATGCATTTCAAATTTATGCTAAAGCTTTGATTTAAGATGCCCTTGACGTCGCTTCTCACCATATCTATATCAATCATTTATATTGCCGTTTTCGTCAAGTCCTTTGGTATTAGCGTCCTTGTCGTCCTCGGGCGGTTTTTTATCGTCTTTCTTGGCCTCTTTGCTTTTATCGGATGCTGCTTTCTTATTCTCTTTAGCATCGTTTTTTACGTCTTTATTACTTGGCGGTACATCGTTTTTGCCCTCATAGGGTGCGATCGCTCCGATAGTTTGCATGCGTGCGATAAAATTTCTATCCGTTCCATCCGGCAGCTCGATGATGTCGCCCTCTTCGTAAAAATCAACGCCGATTAACGTGGCGTATAAAACTATATATTTGCTCATTTTTTACCTTTCTTTTTTTATTTCGCAGGCGAGCCGAGCCCGCCTTTACGCTAAATTTAAACAGATGTTTTTGAGATAGCAAAGCTCTTCTCGCGCGCTAGCTTCGCGTCGATGTCGTAAAATGCTTGAAGCAAGACGTTTCCGCCCTCTTGCATTAGCGGCAGGACTTCAAGCGAGCCAAATGCGCCGATCCAAATATCCTCAAAGTTTCCAAAGATCACATCGCCCGCTTTTAGGTTGTTGTTTTTGTAGTAGGCGTATCCTTGAAGGTCATTGTCTCCGACGTCGATTAGCATGCGCTCGTTGCTATTGCCGCGCTTGGTGCTTCGTAGCTTGCTGATGTCCGTTCCATTGATAAAAAACTTCGAGTGCTCGGTATCAAGTCCGGCCGCATCTAGCTTGTCGCCAAAGGCCAAAGTAAGTTCCAAAGTAGGCGCAGTCATGTATCCGGTGACGGTCGGCACTCCGCTTGTAGCAAATAGTCCTTTTACGACTCCGTTGCCGTAAAGTAGCGTCTGCTCTATCTTTTTGCGGATCGCGTCTTTTAGCTTTTTAAACGCAAAGCTCTCAAGCTCAAACGCGTTCATGTTTAGCATCGTTCTAGTGATGATGATATTTGCGTTTAGAGTGTGAGGGCTTAGCGAGATGTTGTCAAACGTCATCTTTTCAGCGTCACGTCTTTTGCCTTCCTCGACGAAGTCCGCGGTAATGCTAGACGTATCGCGTGGAATAGTCAAATTTGCGCTTAGGTTCGGTAGCCATGTGCAAAAATTTAGCAGTTTGCTATCTTGTTTTAGTTGCTCGATGAGTAGATCGCCGCGGTATTCTCTATTTACGGCGTCGGCTGCTGTCGTCGTGCTTGTTACTCCGTCGGCGAAATTTGCTATAAACTCGTCCGGCAATGCAAAACGCCCGATCTCTTTGCCTCTGTATTCCATCTCGCGTGACAAATCGACGTTTCTATCTACGGCCGATTTGATGACGTTTGCGAGGCTAAAGCACGCGCTATTATCTCTTTTTGAGAGGATATTTAAGGTTTTTATCTCGCTTTTAGCGTTTAGCTCCGCCATTTCTTTGCTAAATTCGGCGTAACTCTTGCCTGCGCTTATCGCGGCGAGCGCCTCTTTTTCGCGGCCTAAAATATGGGCTAGCTCGATAATGTTTGCCCTAGTCTCCTCGCTTGATCTTACTTGCTCGTTTAGTTTAGCAAGCTCGCCGGCGCTTGGCGTCGCGGCTAGTTTTGCGGCCTCTTGCGGCGCCGCTTGTTCGTTCATTGGCATTTTTTCTCCTTTTGGTTGATTAAATTTTGATATTTTTGCGTTAGGGTCGGCTCCTTGCCAAACGGCTGAGAGTTCGACGATCTCGCCCTCGTAAATTTGGTAATGCTCCACCCCTTCTATTTTGTCCATCTCTTTTACCTTGTAGTTTCCAAATCCAACGCTCACGCTGTCGCTAAGCCCGGCTTTGTATTTCGCGTAAGCTTCTTTTGAGCTAGCCACCTCATCGCTAAATTTAACCTTGGCCTTAAAATCTCCGTTTTCAAATTTAGTATCGATTATCGTGCCGATTGCATTTGCAAATGTCGGATCATGATCTAAATAAAGCGTTTTGGCGTTAAATTTAACCCCGCTAGTGTCCACGCTTAGATAATATTCGTCGCCCCAAAAACTAACTCTTTTATGCAGATTGTTTTTTGAAAGCGCGATAAAGCTAATTGTTTTTGCTTCGTCGTCAAACGCCGCATCTTTGCCCAAATTTACGCTAAAATTGCGTGCGTCTTTTAAAATATTCTCATTCACGGCCGCTATTTCCTTTCTTGATTTTTTCTATTTCTTGCAGTTTTTGCACGATTTGCTTCTCCTTTTCCAGCTCGTCGAGATAGGTGTCGTATTCGATCCCTTTTTCTCTCAAAACCTCGATGCGCGTTTTAAATCCGCACTCGATCGCTTTGGCGTTAGCGCTCACTTCTTTATTTGGATCGATATATTCCCAGCCTTGGGGCTTAAAACTAAAATGATCTAAAATTTCGCTGTATTCTTTGGGCGATATTCTGTTCATCAAAAGCTCTATTTTTAGCCACTCTTTAAAAATGGCGTTGTGCATTTTGCGACGGAGGAAATTTTGCACGCGCTTAAATCCCCTTCGCTCGCTCGTCGTGCCTTGACGGATGGAGCTATAATTTACCTCGCGCAAATCGCCCGTAAGCGTCGCGTAGCTGATGCCTAGCGATCGCGCCACTTCTTGGTTGGTGCTTTTTAGAAAAAACTCGATATTTGTCGGGTTGTGCGGATCGATAAATTTAGGCTCGATACCCGCCTCCAAATACCTCATCGTACCCGTTTCTACGTTTTCGGGCAGGTCTATTTTGGCGCTTTCGTTCGTTAGCTCGCCCGTCTCCTCTTCAAATTCCGGAGCTATCCCGCCTATGCCGCCCTCGTCTTTTTGCGTGTAAAATCCCGTCATTTCGCTAGCAAGGCGGGCGCGGTTTAGCTCGGCTTTTTTAAATTTATCTTTTTGGTGTATGTCAAAAATCGCCGTGGCTAGCTTTGAGTTGACGCGCGTTTGTTCGGCGATCATCGGTTTTCTTATGTGGATTATGTCTTTTGCTTCGATGCCGATCCGCTCGTTATGGTCTCTTTTTACGAAATACCTCACCGGCGTAAGGCTAAATTTGCTCTGTTTTTCTATACCGTAAAATATAAATTTGCTCTCGTCGGTGTAGTCGCTATCGATACTCTCGGCACTTATTAGCTCCATTTTGAGCGTGTCGCCGCGCACGAGCCTAATAAAAGCTTCGCCGTCTCTGTAAAGCGCATTTAGCGTAAGCTCTTCGTAGTCCTCAAAATCATAAACGCCGTAAATGCAGCAATCCTCCTGCCATTTCCAAAATGCGTTTTGAATTTTGGTATTTAGATCTTTGCTTTTAGTTGCGATGTCAAGGATAAAGCCCTGCTCGCCCAAAACCTCGCTATCTATCATGTCAAAAAAACCGCTAGCAAGACTTACGGCGGTGCTTATGCTGCGCGCTTGATGGCGTAAAATTTTATTAGCGCGATCGGGTTCGATATTTCTAACTAGCCGGCTAAGCTCGCCCTGGTTAATCTCAGGGGCTTCCATGCTAGGGTATCTAAACATCTGCACCTTAACCTGCGGCTTAAA
>CAUSIL010000138.1:0-5674 GCA_963531395.1 uncultured Campylobacter sp. | reverse complement strand
CAGGCAAGCTTTAGGCGAAAAAGCGAGCGTAAAACCCTTTGCCGCTCAAGCTCTAGCAAAACCAGATCGTCCATTTTTACTCCATTTTTGATTTAACGTCGCTTTTACGAATTTAGCTATTTTGCGAGCTTTTGTCTTTAAATTTACGTTTTAAACTGCTCAAATTTAAGCTCGCCGTTTACGAGCCGCAGTGCTTTAAATTTGGACCAAATTTATCGCTTAAATTTACCGTCCGTGTCGCTTTTTACATTCAAATTTGACGAGCCGACAAAGTCCGCTTGTATTTTAGGAGCGCGGTTAAAGCGCTCAAATTTAACTCAAATTTGACGAAGCGAGCACAAATTTAGCGGTTAAAAAGCTCGTGCACGTCGTGCGGATCGTCTTGCCCCTTAGGCACCTCGAAAAACGCCGCCTTATGAAACCTCGCCCAGCTAGCGACGATGTTTGAGGGAAACATCTCCACGGCGTTGTTGTAATCGGTCACGGCGGCGTTGTAGGCGCGGCGCGCGGCGGAGATCTGCTCCTCGATATCATCTATCGTTTTTTGTAGGTGCATTACATTTTCATTTGCTTTTAGTTCAGGATAATTCTCCACGACGACGTTTAACTTTGAGATTAGATTTGATAGCTCGCCGTTTAGCGCAAATCTCTGCTCGTCGCCCGCAGCCTTTTGGATGCCGCTTCTAAGCGCGGAGATGTTTTCTAGCAGTTCGCGCTCGTGCGTGAGATACTGCTTGACGGTGGCGACTAAATTCGGAATGAGGTCAAAACGCTTTTTTAGCTGCGTATCGACGCCTGATTTGATATTTAGGACTTGGTTTCGCTTGCCGATGAGCGAGTTATAAGTCGAAATAACGATAAGCGCGAGAACGGCGAGGACGCCTAGGACGATATACATTTTACTCCTTTGATTTAACTTTTGTTTTGATTATATCAAAAAACCGCTGAAACCGGAAATTTATACGCGTTTTGCCGCGCTAGATGCTAGGTCGCCCGAAGTTTTGCAACCAAAACGCCAAATTTCGCTTGCCTTTAAGCAGCTTTGCGAGCAAATTCGGACATATGGCTAATTGCCGTAAAATCAAGACGCGCGGCCGATTTCTGCGCTTAAATTTAAGCTTAAAAACGCAAAATACGCTTTTAGCTTTGCGTTACGGGCGGTTGGGCCTTATTTTAAACAAAAATGAAAGCAAGTACGCGCAGGCAAAACGGCTCGGCGCAAGGTCTTACCGAGCGGCGGGTAAAATTTGGCTTATAATTTTCGCCTACACGGGAGACGCGGCCTTTTGGCGCAATAAATTCGTATCTTTTGAGGTCGGTTTTACGCGGCCTAACGGCTAAATCATCGCAAATTTAGCACCGTTTAAGCCGCGAGAGAAAAAGTAGCGTTTTAAATACGCCAAAAGAGTGCGAACCATATTTTCTCGCGGTTTTAGAGTTTTAAGCCGCAAGAGCAAAATTAGTTTTAAACGGCAAAATCGCCGAGCCGCCAATCTACCCCGCGCATTTTGCGTTTAGGCGAGGAAATTACCGCCCGCGCCTTATGCAAAATTTAGCTGTTTTGCCGACTGCAAGTAGGCAAATTTACGCCCGCTAGCAAGCTTAAAGGGCAAAAGCGCGGATTTGCGCCGTAAGGCAAAATCCAAAACTAGCTAAAAGACGCAAATTTAAGGCGCGTATAAAAACTAAACCAAAGCGCTTTAGCCTTTTAAAGCTCGCAAATTTTGCCGCAAACTCGCTTTTACCGCGTCTTACGCGATAAATTTCGGGATAAATCCCGGCAAATCACCACTTCATACCCGCTTCCAGCCAAAAGTTGCGGCCAAGGCCGTACTCGTAGTAGTTGCCCTCGTTTGAGGCGATAAATTTTTTGTTTAAAAGATTATTTATATCAAGATTTACAAACGCTCGAAAATCGCCTGCCAGCCGCCTTTCGTAACCTATGCGCATATCCCAAGTCGCGTATGCGGGCAGCTTTTGGCGCTCGTAGACGTATATCCCGCGCGTCCTATTCCAGCCGCCTAGCAGCGCGTCCGTTTTGCTCGTATAGTTTATGAAATTTGAAACGCTAAGGCCGCTAAATTTAGCCGAGTGGCGAAATTTAGCCGAAAAGGGCACATGGTAATCAACGACGGGTAGTTCGCTTTTTTTGATGATTTTGCCGTTATACGAGACGTCGTCGTTCATCTCGTCGTCTTCGTAATCCTCAAAACTCTTGCTTTGCTTCGTAAAGCTTAGCGAGCCTTCAAAATCGTTTTTTACGCCCCAAATTTCGATCGGAGCGATGTTTGCCGCGCTTAAGGTTACGATGTCGCGCTTGCTTTGCCCCTCGTTGGTAAATATAGAATACCCGTTTCCGTAGCCAGGTAGCGGCTCTCTTACGTATTTCATCGCTACTTCGTCGCGGCCTTGGCGTCTGACATATTTTAGATTTAGCCTCGCGTTGCCGACGTCGCCGCGATAATACGCGCTAAATTCGTCGTCGTAAGGCGTCTTTAGCTCCCTGATAGGACGGCGGTTATTAGCTAGTCCGCCGCACGTATACGCGCCGCCGTAGGAGCTTCTCTCGCAAGTCTCATACATCCTGTACACGCCGTTATACATCTTATACGCGAAAAAATTTCGTCCGTAGTAGCGGTTTAACCCGATTCCTATGAAATTTTTATCCGCGAATTCATACTCGGCTAGCAGCCTCGGGGCTAAATTTACGTCGTTGTTGTCGCCGTTTCGCTCGACGCGAAGTCCGGGACGAAATTTAAACGCGCCAAACCTCATCTCGTCTTCGAGATAAAGGGCGAGATTTGTTTGCGTAGCCTTGGTTTTTACGGCGTAGTAGTAGGTTTTTTTCGATAGATATTGACCGACCGCGCCCTGGGATGCGAAGCTATCGTCTATGACGCAAGTTTTATCGCCGGCGATGCACGTTCCGCTCATCAAAGGCTTTGGCGTGCCGTAGGATACGCGGGTGCGCGGTATCTCGTAGCTGCCGCTTTGTCTAGCTATCTCAAAGCCAGATTTCACCAGATGCGATGCGCCCAGCGCCTCAAATTCCTTCACACTTGCGTCGAATTTATACGCTAGCTTGTTTTGGCGTTGCTCAAAATCGTTTAGTCCCCCTATGCCCGAGCCGAAATTCGTGCTAGGATTGGTTCCCCAGTTTTTGACGTTTGATGGTTTGTAGCCGTAGTACTCGGTATCATGCTCATAGTCGCGGCTGTTTTGCGAGGCGGAGTAGCTAAGCGTCTGCTCTAAAAATACCCCCTCAAGATCGGCCTGCGCCTCGAGAGTCGCGACGTAACCGCCGTATTTTAGCGTGAGCTGGGAGTCTAGGTAGCGCTTGGCGGAGGTGTAGTTATCTAGCCTGGAGTACAAAAAGCTCGGCTTTAGCGTAAATTTATCGCTCACGCCCCAAACGCCTTTTACGAAAAGATTATCATTAGTCTGCCTGTCGTTTGGAAACGAGTATAAATTTTGATTTATCTGTTTTTTGTTGTAGTGGTTTTCTATGACGGAGCGGTGCCTCGAGTAGTCTAGCAAAAGGCCGAAATTCTGCGTCAAATATCCCTCGGCGCCGACTCTATATCTGCGCTTTTTAAAGTCGCTCATATCGGCTAGATCGCCGTCGTCGTATCTTTGCTCGGCGGAGGCGTCTTTATAAATTTTGCTCCAATCCCCGCCCGTATAAGAGTAGCTAAGTACGCCGTGAAAGCCGCTTTTAGGGTCTCTGGTTTTAGCGTTTACGGCGCCTCCTTGAAAGCCCCCGTATCTAGCCGAGACCGCGCTATCTAGCACCTCGACGCTACCTAGCAGATCCGTATCTACGCTCATAGCCTGTGAGCCTATCGTGCTGTCGCTCCAGATGTTGTTGTGGTTATTCCACGTGCGTTTTTTAGGGTCTAGATCGTTATTTATGCTTGCGCCGTCTAGGGTAAAGTTGTTTTGATAGTAGCTCGCGCCGTTTATGCTGATATCTTGCGGAGCTAGCTCGCCCGCGCGCACGCTTTTGGCGTTTTTCGCGCTAAAGGCGACGTTTGGATTGCCTTTTAAAAGATCGGTTATGCCGTGATTTTTAGACGTTATCAGATCCATATCCTCGCGCGTTAGTTTTCCGGGTTCTTTCGTAACGTTGGCGTCGGCGCTAACCTCGACTTTATCTAGCACGACCTCCGCTGCATTTAGCGTACTTAAATTTAACGCCTTTAAAGCGGTTAAATTTAAAAAGCCCTGATGAGCGTCGCGACTCGCGGCCCAATGCGAAAGCGGCAAATTTAACGCCGCGGCAGCTACCAAAAGACTAGCCGTTTTTTTCATAATTATCCTTAGTTAAATTTATTAGTCGGTTTTGGGCGTTTGCGTCAAAACCGCGCATTTTAGGCGGCAATAAATTTTACTCGCCTTACGTTTTAGCTTTAAAAAGTCGCTAAATTCGGCTAAATTTACGCCGCAAAATTTGTAAAAAGGCGGCTATTTGCGGTTCATCTTCGCAACGATTAAGCTTTATTTTTAAACGCGCTTTAAACCGTAAATTTAAACAAAACGCTTAAATTTATTCGCCGCTTAAAAACTACGCAAAGCAGGTTTGCTAAAAATCCAAAAACCGCGCTAAGAGCTTAAATTTACCACACGCGGGCATTATTTTTCAGACTTTAAAACCGCTTGATAGCCCTGCTTTTTGAGTGCATCGACGACGGCGTTTTGGGGCAAATCGTCTTTAGCTATGATTTGAGCGGTTTTGGCTTCTAAATTTACCTCAAAATTTTTTACGCCTTTTAGCTCGCCAAGTGTCTGCACGATGACCTCGTAGCAGCTCACGCAGGACATATTTGGGATCTCGTAGACTAGCGTCTTGTCCGCAAATGCCGCCGCGCTAAGCGCGAAAACCAGAGCTAGCCTTTTCATTCTTTGATGCCGACTTTGTATTTTTTAGCTTGGATGGCGCGCACTACGTCCATCACGTTTGCGCCTTCATCTGCGGTGATATTTACGTCCTTGCTTTTTAGATCAAAGCTCACTCTTTTTACGCCTTTGACGCCTTTTGCAGCATCTTCGATTTTCTTGGCGCAACCGCCGCAGTTCATGTTAGGTACGTTTAGTTCGTAGGTTTGCTCTGCAAAAACGCTGCCGCAAATCGCCGCTAAAAGTAGAATTTTCCTCATCGTCGCTCCTTGAAAATAATATTTGATATGAAATTGTATCAGTATATTTCTTAAATATTTATTATTTTGATTTATTTTAAATGTAATGTAACCTACGTTTCTATTATATTTAAGGTAAAATTCGGCGGCAAATTTAAAATCGCCGCGGGAGGTAACGTTTATTTTAGTTCTAAATTTTAGCCGTCCCGCGCCGTTTGCTTTTTGCTATTTTAGCGGTTTAAGATTTTTTATTTGCTAGTCGCTTAGTCTCGGGGTTCTGCTACTTCACCCTGCATCCCGTAGTCTCCGCAGCCTCGCAGACGAGATCGTAGAGCGCTTGGGCCAGTTCTGCTTTTTCCGGATATAAAAAATCTTTGGGGTGTATTACTTCATAGGGGGTTGCCGCATGTGGAGCAAAGTCTGATTTTGCCTCTTTTATCAACTCCTCTTTTAAGGGACTATCGCTATTTTTGATAATGGAAAGCAAACAGTTGTGAAATTTATCGGTTACCTTGAATACACAATTGTTTTTTGAGGGT
>CAUSIL010000137.1:0-5697 GCA_963531395.1 uncultured Campylobacter sp. | reverse complement strand
AGCGGGCAGGAAGGTTTGAAAAAATTGAATGTTGCCAATCCAAAAGAATACACTGAGGAAAATTTCGTGGAAAAGATTTTTGGCAAGAATTCTATCGTGGAAAAATAAATTTTTAAGATTAAAAATAATAAAAATAAAATTTTATCGTTAAAAAAATCCCGCGGAGTTAGCTCGTCAAAGTTGCTAAGCAAGATAACGTCCGGATTTTGCGCGAGAATTTCTTCTTTATTTAAAATTCTAAATCCGCCGAAATTCGCCGCATTTACTCCGCCGCTTAGCTTTATCTCGTAGTCAAAATACGTCCCGCCGCCGGCTGCCTCGTAGCTTTTGTCTCTACCGAATATAAAAAGAACCTTCGGTTTTTTGCTAAGCCCTTTTACGAAATTTTCGATCTTAGCTCTAAGCTCGGCTCTGTTTTGTAAAATTTGCTCCGCTCTTTGCTCTTTTTCGTAAATTTTACCCAGCATCCCAAACCAAAAAAGCGGGTCTTCCTCCGTGCCGCTTAAATTTACCAAAGCTACGTTTAGCCCTACTTTTCGCAGCGGCTCGATGATCTTTTCGCCTCTCATACCCCACTGCACGACAAGGTCCGGAGATAGTTTTAGCAGCTCCTCGATATTTGGAGTAAAATCCTCTCCGATACCGCCTGCGGGGATACTGGCAGCGCCTTTGATCATTTTTCCGAGCATTCCGCGCCCAATATTTTTCTTAGCCATCGGATGGACGGAGGCTAGGCGAGATACGTTGTTTTCGACGCTAAGAGAAAACGAAGCTAGCGGCACGGGAAACAGCGCTACGCTTTTAACGGAGCGGTCGAAGCGAAGCTTATTGCCGTTTTGATCGGTAAATTCAAGCGCGCCCAGCGTCGCTGCCAGTAGCAATAAAGCAGATATGATTTTTCTCAAATTTGATCCTTAAATTTGTAAATTTTAGGTCTTTTGAGCGGGCCGGTTAAAACCCGCTCGGTAAATTTAAATTTTAAAAGCTAGCCTTAAAGCCTAGTTTGAAATTTCTACCCGGATTTATTAGCGGGTTGCTAGCGCTTCTAGGCTGGCTGATTAGCTCGTAGCTTAGGCTTGGGGCGTATTCTTTGTCAAAGATATTTTCGACGCCGAAATTTAGGCTAAAATCTTTTAAGAATCCTAGTTTGCCCAGACTCTTGCCAAAGTATAGGTTATGTACGAAATATCCCGCTCGCTCGCGCTCTACGCTATCATCTATGCGTGTCTTTCTCGCCGCCCAGTCGCCGCTATACTCTATGTAAGAATTTGCCAAAAACTCCGGCGAATAAGAAACAGCCACGCGTCCGCTAAGCGGAGCGATCTCTGGAAGCGGTTTGCCGGTTTGCTTGTTTTTGCCGCGCGTGTAGGCAAGATTTGTTTTAAACTCCAAATTTGATAAAATTTTATAAGCAAGGTCAAATTCCGCTCCGCTTATCTTGGCTCTATTTACGTTTTGCGACTGATAGTAGGTCACGCCGCCGCTTTGCCAGTTTCGCTCGACGATCAGGTCTTTATAATCTCCCGTGTAAAATATCAAATTTGATCTAAGCGCTTTATCCGTATAGCGAAGTCCGGCCTCGTAGGTGACGCCTTTTTCTATATTTAGATCAGGGTTTGGCAGATACGCCTCGCTGCCCGAAAACGTAAGTATCGGAGCAACCTCGCCGCTCATAGGAGCCCTAAACGAAGTCGAGAAATTTCCTACAAACTCAAACCCCTGGGCGATAGGGTAAATAAGTCCCAGACCGTAGCTGGCTCTGCCGTCTTTTCTATCGTTGGCGTTTTCGTATAAGGCTTTTACGGCGGGGCTCATCGAGCTATCCATATCAAAGGACGTTTTTATGCGGTCGTAGCGTAAATTTGCGCTCAAAATCGCGTCGTTGCTAAATGCGTATTCAAGCAATCCAAAGCCCGCGACGTCAAGCTGTTTGGTTCTTAGCCTGTTGCGTACGCTAGGGCCTTTGTTTACGCTTTGATACACGCTATCCCAGTCCTCGTAATAAAAATCTACGCCGTAGGTTTGGGTTAGGTTGTCGCCTATAAATTTACCGATAAATTTACCGCCGTAGACCTTCGGACCGTTTACGTAGTTATCGACTTGTCTAGGCGAAAACGAGCCGATGTAGGGCCTTATATTTAGGTGCGTATAAAGTTCTCTGTAATACAAGCTAGAATCTAATATAAATTTGTCGTTTATGTTGCCTTCGTAGTTTAGCGCTACGTATTTTTCTCTAAGAGGCGCTTCTTTTATGTATTTTTGAAAACCTCTTGTGTTTGCCGTTCCGGGAGCGCCGACCGCCGTACCGACTACGCCGCGCTCGGACTCGGTGTATCTAGTTACGAGCTCAAGCCTGTGAAAATCGGCAAAGCTATATCCGCCTTTAAAATCAAGGCTTCGGTAGTTATACCTTGTATTTGGGATTTTGCCCGCCGGAGTGTCGTAGTCTTTGCCGTGTTTGTAGTTTAAGCCCAGCAATGCGTCAAACCCGTGTCCGACTACGCCGAGTTGTAAGCGGTTTTGTACGCCTTTGTTCGCGCTTTGATATTGGGTGCTTAGATACGTATCAGATAGCGCCCAGTCGCCGTGCACATCTCCGCTAGCTCTTTTGGTGACTAAATTTACTATGCCGCCAAAGGCGTCCGTGCCGTAAAGCGTGCTAGCGGGACCTCTTATTATCTCTATCCTTTCGATTTGATCGGGCGTAAATATCGAATACTCAAACGCCGGCCTACCTCTAAATCTAAGTCCGTCTACGAACATCGGCACGCGGTAATCGGACGAGCTAAAACCTCGCACGTTTACGGTACCCGAGTCCATGCCTTCGTTTACGATTGAAACTCCTGGCGCTTCGCTGATTAGCTCGGGTACGCTTTTGCCGAATTTTCTTTCTATTTCCTCTTTATCTACTACCGAGACGCTTTTACTTATCTCGTCTACGCTTTGAGACGACCTTTGCGCCGTGACGGTTACGCCTTCTAGCGACTTTAGCTCTACTTCGTTCTGCGCGGCGGCCAAAACACCGACTAAAGCAAGGCTAAGCACGATTTTTCTCTGCATTTAAACTCCTTTAAAAATTATTAATGGGCAATTATACAGAAATATATAATGATTTTCAATGATTAAAAATAAGGTTTTTATAGAGGTTTATACATTATAGCTTAGTCTATTTTTTATTTTTATCGTCGAAACCATGCAGCAAAAATCAAAGAAAAATGTCCTTATAGGTTTAAGAACCGATTGCATAGAAACTAATCTTAAAATATTATTTTTATTTAAGAAAACCTAAATCAATTTTTGCTTCAGCGATACAAATAAGCGACACATATCATATGCACATGTCTCCTAAAAAAGTAAGTTTTAGCTCCTATGGTGCTAAAACTTACTTAGCACCATCGTTTCACGATAGTGCTGTAAGGTCTTAACCAGACAGGCAAATAACCTGACGGTCATCATAAAAATCAGCATAATTTTCGTGAGATCAAATGGCTAATTTTTATAGTTATCGAAGCTCGGATGTCTTAAATAAAAAATAGATTGTAGCTTTTCTATTTGGTTTTTATTTAATATATTCAAGTGATTTAGGTAGGCTTAGCATTAAAAACAGACGATATTTGCCAGGGCTACATCCTAAGGTAAGGTTTACACTAGAGGGCTACCTGCTATATATTGCGTAAAATAAGCGTAGACTAAAAAATATTGAAGATCGTTAGTCGCTTAGTAAATTCGTCGTTAAATTTACTATCATATCTTTTTGATTCGGATCGCTTTGAGCTATGAGCAGCGCAAGAGCGGCAAGCGCGTTATCGTTGATTCTAGGTTCGCCGTTATTTTTATAGAGAAGCTCGCTTTTTACGTTGCGAAAATTTGCGATGCTTCGCCTTTTTGGATTAGCGATTCTTTTAGGTCGTTTATAGCTAGCATGGCTTCATCGTAGCCTAGGGTAAAATTTTCACCTGCAAGATTTGTATATATACATAGAGTTTTATCGTCGTATCTTTGCAAAAGCGTCCAAGCCTTGGCGTAATGCTTAATGAGATCAAGCTCTTCGCGAGATTTATGATGATTCGCATTCACTGTTTTGCTTTTTTGGCTAGATTATATCAGTTTGGACGTAAATATGTCCTTTTTGCTCGGTAAAATACCTTTATAAATCAACCTATACTAGCCGCAATCTACAAAGGAGATAATATGCAAAATTCAACCCAAATAAAAGAAATGCTTGAAGTCGCCGAGGAACTACGAGAAAAGGTCAAATTTATGATGAATGCCGCCGATATTTCTACCGAGGATGCGTTTAAGCTAAAAAATATCAAAAACGATTTATCCGGTATTATAAACTCCCTCCAAGCTAAAGCTATCCATGAGGCATCTAGGCTAGCGGGCCTAAAAGGCGGAAACACCGGAGCGGGCGGCCCGTATACTCTAGAAGAAACCGGACTAGTGCTAGGCGGAGTAACTAGAGAGCGCGTAAGACAGATAGAAGCCCAGGCTATAAAAAAGATCAAGCATCCAAGGATCGTTAGGAAATTTTATGATTACGTGAAGGAAATATCTTAAATTTACTTGTGAGGCAAAAGGGCTGTTAATTGACCTTTTGCACTCTATTTTTGTATTTTTATGATCGATATTTGTAGTTTCTTTAGGCTAAGGATAGTCTACGAGGTTGACTTGATAGGGTCGCTCTTTAGTATTTTAGACACTTCTTGATATTCATACGGCGTCATCTCTACGTTTAGTACCATCTGCCGTATCTCCTGCACAAACTCGGTATCAAAGCCAAAATCTTGATCTAGATGCTGCAATATAAATTTTACTTCACCAATTACGTCATAGGGATTATTTAGCGCCTTTACGGCTTGTCTATAAAAATCCTTTGCCATATCCGTACGGCTGTATTTAGTAAAGATGGCATTCCACACAAAATCATCGCTAGATTTTGCTTTTATCAAAAAAGAATACTCGTCATACTCTCGCCACATCTCTTGTTCTGTCATATTGCCCTCCTCTTATTTTAAAGTCTCTGACTACATAATAGTAAATTTAAGTGCATAAAATCAATACCTAAAAGAAGAAAATTAGAATGCTAGTTGCATGGATAACATTAATCTAATAAATATCTGGCAATCTTGCCTTTTTCTAAATCAAAGTATAGAACATTAAGCCACATGTTGTTTTCATATCTAAATTTCATAGCTTTTTGATCGACACCACTTATTCTTGGGTAAATGAGATAAAGTTTGCTACAATTATATTTTTTACCATAAGCATATAGCTGATATAAGTCGGCTTGTGAAATATCGTCTTTTGATTTGACGATCTTCCATTTTGTGTCGGCTATATAATTTTGGTTTTTATATCTTAAAAATATATCTGGTTTTAACCCGAAGTCTCTTCTTGGTTCTTCAATAAGATATTTTCCTCGATGCTGCAATATAGCATTCGGAAGCTTTTTCTTTATAAAATTTCCAACATAGCTTTCAAAAAGCGTATTCATATCAAAAAGCAAGGCAAAAGCCAGGTCGTTGCCTTTGTGTAGAGTGAATGCGTCACCCAAAAGGAAAATCTTGCACCATAAAAGCGTTTGTTCGTAGTGTCTTACTTGGCGGTTTATAGTGTAGTTTGTAAAGAAATTTTTATAATCGTTACACATAGAAACTTCATCAAATATAAACAAAAGCTCGCGTATTTTTTGCT
>CAUSIL010000136.1:0-5700 GCA_963531395.1 uncultured Campylobacter sp. | reverse complement strand
TATCCGCCGCGCGAGGCTATATCGGGCTTCTTACTTTTTATAGTATTTTTAAGCGCCGCGTAGAGGTTTGGCGCCGTAGAAACGACGGTAAATTTACCGTCCTAAGGCAAAGGCTAGGATGTCCCGCGCGCCGTGCATGCCGCCCGCGCAGAGGATTTTATCGGCGCTAATCGCCAAAAGTAATAAAGCAGGCTGTATCTGCGTCTGCTTCGAGGACTTGATTTTGGGCTTTGTAGAGAAGTTCGCGCGTATATGAAGGCCGCGTAGCCGTCCAATAGCTCAAACATAGCTAGCTCATGAGGCCGCCTCGTAATGCCTGCGCGTAAAGCTTTTGTGCGAGCTTTTAGGGCTTCTTTACCGAGGTTTTTGAGAAAATTTGCCATTTCTTAATCGGCGGTTTATTTGGACTTTAAATTCGGCTCAGGTTCGCCCCAAGATTTAATGGCTTTTGCGAGAGCTTTTTGTCGCGGATTAGGCCGTTTGCGTCTTTGTAACACAGATAGCCTCCGACTACTTGCTTTTGATTATCGTTTAGAAGAATAAACTGCGACAAAGTATAGTCGGTAAGATGGATAAAAGTAAATTCCAAATCAAAGCGGTACTTGCCTCTTAAATCGGCCATGAGAAAAGCGGGCAAGCAAAGAGCATCCCTTTGCCGTCAAAAAAGGCGGACGCTACGTTGTATTTGTCTGAATTTTGGGCGGATATCTGCGAATATCTTGCGAATCTTGCCGTTTGTGTTGCTCTTTGCGGCGCGTTATTTCCTCCATCTAGGCGTATTCGTCGATGGCCTTGGCCTCGCTCAGCCCTATGCCGCCTAGCCTCGCTCCGGCAAAGGCTTTTTGGTCTCCTTTACGAGCCCCTTTATCTACCACTCGCGCCACTCCTCGGTTATGTCTACGTCCTCGCCTAACTGGCTTTTACGAGCTTTGCGGTGCGGCTATAGACGGCTGAGGCGCTTTTCTTTTGTGTAGCTTCGCACAGAGTTTGCGCGTAGCTAGCCAGAGCCGCCTCTACGGCCGCGATACTCTGCTCGCAAAACATATCATCGCCCTCAGCCATACGTTTGCGCCACGCCGCCATAGGCGTTTTGGCGGCAAGCGCTTGGATCTCGGGGATGCGGCTTGGGTCTATGTTTTTATTTTGCGACCGTAGACGCGCTTTTAGGCGGGCGCGCTCTTTTTCGTGCAATTCCAATTTAAACAACCTAATCCAGCTCAGCCTCTCGTCAAAATTTAATGCTACTATCAAACGAAATTCCTCAAAGAAAGCGTCGTAGCCAAACCCGTAATCCGTTTTGCATTTACCCGTGAGCTTCTTGCCTATTTTTTCCTCGACGGTCTTTTTATCGTCGCCTAAATTTAAGCCAAAAGGCAAATCTACGACCAAATTTCCGCCCGCTTTTTCGGGATAGACGCTAATCTCGTGCAAAATCAGCTGGTCTTTTTCTTTATTGTAACTGCCGATGGGCTCTCCGCAAGCGGGTGCATATCTTACGTAGCCCGTAAATACGCTATCAACCCCTTTTTCGTCGCTATCTGCCCTCACCCAAAACAAATTACCGTAAGAATCGTAATTTGGAGTCGGGTTACTCGGCAAGCCACACCGCGCTAAAAACTCTTTGACCTCTTTAGAATGGATCGGTCTGCCAAGCAAATCTTGAAGCTGCATATTTTTCCTTTTAGCAAATTCGTTTTGGAGTTTTTGGATACGCAGGGTTAAATTTAAAGCATTTTAGCGCGCCTTTAGCGGACGCGGGTCGAGCAAATCCTGCAAAAAGAGTAAATTTAACGCTTAATTTCGCGCAGGCTTGGTTAAATTTAGCCGAATTTACGTGGTTTGCTAATTACACCGCGGCTCTAGGCGAGATGAGAGCGTCCTCAAAATCGGCCTGCGTCTCTTCGCTCATTATGCGCAAAATTTTACTGCGCTTTATCTTCGCGTCGTCTTTAAATATCGCGCGCACCTTATCCATGCCCGCGTAAAAATCGCGCATGAGCACGAGGCAAAGATACCTGCCAAATCCCGTCGGCACGATACGGCCGTCCTCTTCGTAGATAGCGCCGACCAGCTTTAGTAAATTTAGCTCCGCAAATAGCTCTTTTTTGATATTCGCCCCGTTAAATTCGTCGTATTTGGCGATATTTACGCCGCCGTCAAACAGCTCGGTGAGGAAGATATACTTTAGCCGCTCTTTTTTCGTAAAGCCGCACTTTGCGATAACTGGACTTTCGCCGCTTTTAACGCGGCGGCCGTAGTCGAGCAGATTAAAGGCGTTGATAACCAACTCGCCGTTTAAAAAGCTAAACGCGCCGCTACCCACGCCCACGTACTCGTGGTGGCTGCCGACGTATTCGTCGCGTAAATTCGCGCTATCTCGGCCAAAAGCCCAAGCGTTGCTTTGATGATAGTCGCTAAAGCTCTCGCAGATGATCTCGTAAAATTCGCGTTCGTTGTCGCTATCTGCGACACCTAGCGACTTTGCGATCGCATCACGCGTAAGAGGCGACTTCATCAGCGGATAAAACGTGATCTGCTCGGGAGCTATGGATTTTGCGATTTTGATGTCGTTTAGCAGTTGCTTTTTGGTTTGATTAGGAAGGTTAAAGATAAGATCAAGGCTCATGACCGGCAGCACGCCAAGAGCCTTTTTCAGCTTTTCTTGCAAGGCCTCGCTAGAGCCGAATTTCTCGTATCTGGCTACGCGTTTTAGCGTCTCGTCGTCAAAGCTTTGCACGCCCACGCTTAGGCGGTCGATGAGTCCTTGGAATCTCTTTAAATTTTCGGGTTGGATGTGGTTTGGATCGCTTTCACAGGACACGTTTTTGATATTAAAAAGCTCTTTAGCCAGTACGAGCGTTTTTTCAAGCTCGGGTTCGTTTATGAGCGTCGTGCCGCCGCCGACGTAAAGCGAGCCGAAATCAAAGCCCGCGGCCTTAACCTGCCGCATCTCTTGCCTTAAATTTTCAAAATAAATTTTAGCCAGTTCCTGCTCGTAATGATACTTGTGAAACGAGCAATACGGACAAAACGTGTGGCAAAACGGCACGTGAGCGTAAAGCATGTACTCGGTATTTTCGCGCGGCGTTTTTACGTATTTTTGATCTAGGATGTCGATATTTAGGCCGTTATAAAGAGATTTTTGCATGGTATTATGGGCGTAATTAACCGCAAATTTTTCTATAATATTCTTAAAACCCATAATTAATTTTCTCCCGTAAATCCAAATTTATGTTCGTAAGGATATCTAAAATTTTATTAATCTCGCCTTGAAAAGGGCTGAATTTGCCGAAGTTTTATCAAAATCGGACGTAAAATTTAAAATTTCAGCCCGTATTTTGGGACAAAAATCTACCTACATATCCTTGATGTTGTTTGCTTTGCGTAAAATTCGCCGTCAAGTTACAGCTTGCGTAGGATTTAGCATAACGGTTTTGGGTAGCCGCGGCTAGATATCTGATTTATATTTATTTACCGCTTTTAACGGATATCGCCCGCCTTTTGTTTCGAGATTATCAGGCTTGAGTCCAGCTCGAATTTCTCTCCGCTTTTAGTCTGCAGATAGTAAAATTTACCCAGAGCCGATAGGACTTTGACGTTGTAGAGCTTTACGATGTCGTCTTGCCTCAAAGCGTACGTTTTGCAGGCGGGCGAGAAATTTACCGCGCTTGCCTTGAGCGGGCCGTTTTTACCGTACGTTAAATTCGAGTTTTCAAAAACGACCTCATCGCTAGACGCAACGTCTATATCTGCGCCGTTAGCATCTATAAATCTTATCTCGTCGTCATTTACTCCGCTAAAAATATACGTCTCGTTGCCGTCTTTTACGGTTAGCTCGGCTTTATTATACGAGACGATTTGCGCCTTTTGTTTTGCGTAGCAGCCGTCCTTTGCTCCCGCGCCGATGCAGCCGTTTTGTTTATTTTGGCAAACGCTTTTTGGCAAAGCATTTAAGGCGTCTTTTTTGAGCGATAGCATTTTGTAGTTTATATTTCCCAGATCGGCTACTTGAACGATTTTACCGCTCATAACCGCGACGATGACTAAATTTATGATTATCAAAGACCAAAAAATTATCTTAAAATAATCTATATCCTTAGACATTATAAGTGTTCTAAACAAAACGGCGAAAAATGCCATAAAAATCACTAAAAAAGCGGCAGTAAATCCATCCTCGCTCACGCGGACGTAGGCAAGCAGAGCTACCGTAAACGGAGTCGCAAAAGATAAAAATCCGTGCGATATCATAAAAAATAAAAGCGAAGCGTCAAATTTGCCGCTTTTAACGCGGTAATATATACAAAACGCCGCTACTACCGCCCCGATCCCCGTAAAATAAAGGCTCGGAGAATCTACCGCTCTCGGGAAAAAATATCCTGCACCGACAAATGCTATGCCTGCAAGCGTAGCTATCAGATAAATCGCATAAAAAGGCGTTTCGTTTTTTTCGCCGCCGTCGTAAGAAACGATCAAAACCAAATGCAAAGCAGGAAATATATATAAAATAATAAATAAACCAAAGCCCGATATCGCTAGCGCGCTAAGTAGCGAAAAAATGCTCTCGCTGCCGGCTACCGAGAAAAATCCGACATTTTGCCAAAAGATAAAATATATTATAAACGGGATCAGCCCCAAAAGCGCTATTAGAACCTGATAGTATTTTTTCACGCGGCAAATTTGCTCCGAGACTAAAAGCTTGATACGCTTTTGATTGTATACTTCGTTATATTTTTTATAAACGTCCGAATCGCGGCTTAATTTTATCCAAATTCGCAAGCAAATTTACCTGGCGATAAATTCGGTCGTTTAGCTCGTCTATATCCGCAGCCGTTTGCGAATAATTATCGCAGCTAAGGTTTTCAAATTTAGCCAGTCTATCTTTAGCAGACCGATCAGCCGACGTCCTTGTCGCACTCTTTATTTTTAAGCGTTTTGATAAAATCGCCGTACTCCTTTACGGCGCTATTTTTTTCTTGGATTAACTTTTTAAAATTATCCATTAAATTTACTTCAAATTTTTAAAACTTATCGGCAACTCCAAATTTAGCCCCTTCACGAGTCTAATGCACTCCTGCAGATCGTCGATGCTTTTGCCGCTTACTCGCACCTCTTCGCCGCGGATCGCTGCCGTTACTTTTAGCTTCGCGTCCTTGATCGCTTTGGTGATTTTTTTCGCGTTTTCGCTGTCTAGAGTGTCGTTTAGCTTTAGCGTCGCCTTGATATTTCCGCCGCTCGCGCTCTCGCGTTTGCTCTCAGTCACGGCTACGGGCGGGATGTTTCGCTTGATGAGCTTTGAGATCACGATGTCTTTTAGCGCGTCGATTTTATTGTCGCTAGAGCTAAGAAGCGTGATGATTTTTTCCTTTTCGTTTAGCTCCACCTCGGCCGCAAGCCCCTTAAAATCATATCTCGCCGCGATCTCTTTTTTTGCCGTCTCCAGCGCGTTTTTGACCTCCATCATATCGACCGCCGCGCTTATATCAAAACTATGCTCAGTTGCCATTTTTATCCTTTCAAAAATTCTTTTATATTTTCTACGATCATCGCTACGAGCCGCTCTCTAGCTTCAAAACTCGCCCATGCTACGTGCGGAGTGAGTATCAAATTTTCCTTGTTTTTGATACGAAGCAGCGGATGATCCGCGCGCATAGGCTCGGTCTCCAGCACATCCGAGGCAAATCGCAAATTTCGCCCATCTAT
>CAUSIL010000135.1:0-5742 GCA_963531395.1 uncultured Campylobacter sp. | reverse complement strand
AACAATACGCCGCCGCGACCGCTCCCGCCGGACACAATCTAGTCATAGCAAGTGCGGGTACCGGCAAAACCAGCACCATCGTCGCGCGCATCGCTCATCTGCTAAATTTAGGCGTAAAGCCCGAAAAAATCCTACTGCTAACCTTTACCAACAAGGCCGCGGCCGAGATGATCGAGCGTCTAAACCGACATTTTGATAAAAAAATCACCTCGCGCATCACGGCTGGCACCTTTCACTCGGTTTCTTATTCGCTGCTTAAATTTCTAGAAAAACCCGTCACGCTAAAGCAGCCAAGCGAGCTAAAAACGCTACTAAAATCGCTCGTCGAGAGGCGCAAATTTAACCACCTAAGCGACGTTAAACCATACGGCGGCGCTTATCTTTACGACGCGTATTCGTTGTTTCAAAATTTAGCCTTAAAGCAGACGTTTGGCGAGTGGCTAAAGGAGCGAAGCGACGAGCAAGGCGTATATGCCGAGATTTATGAGGACGTTTTGCGCGAATTTGAGGAGGAAAAGAGCAAATTCGGCTATGCGGATTTTAACGACTTGCTTATCAAAATGCGTAATGAACTGAGAAAAGGCGCGCCGTTAAAATTTGAGGAAATTTTAGTCGACGAATACCAGGACACAAACTCGCTGCAAGGCTCGCTAATAAGCGCCTTTGAGACGAAAAGCCTTTTTTGCGTCGGGGATTTTGACCAGAGCATTTACGCTTTTAACGGTGCAAATATCGAGATCATCGGCTCGTTTAAGGACCGCTTCGCAGACGCTAAAATTTACGCGCTAAACATCAACTACCGCAGCAGCTCCGCCATCCTAGCCCTTGCGAACAAAGTCATCGCAAACAACCCGCGCCTTTACGAAAAAAAGCTAGTCGTCGGCCGCGAGGGTAAATTTACTTCGCCAAAGCTGCTAGTTTACAACGAGCTTTTCGACCAGTACGCCAATATCGCGCAGATCATCGCCGTTTCAAAATATAAGCAAGAAAACATCGCCATCATCTTTCGCAACAACTCGAGCGCCGACGGCCTAGAAGTCGCGCTGCGAGAGCTTTGTATCGGCTCCAAGCGCAAGGGCGGCGTTAGCTTTTTTGAGAGCCGCGAGGTGCGCGCTGCGATGGATCTGTTAGGCATCCTTATAAATCCAAAAGACATCATGGCCTTTATCCACGTATGCGAATACGCAAAAGGCGTCGGTGCGGCGCTTAGCAAGGAGATTTTTGAAGTACTAAGCAAGGTCGGACGCGGCGACGTCGTGCGCGGATTTTTGCAGCCTGACGATAGCGTGGATGCCTTTGCCAAAAAGACCAAAAACTACCAGCTAGGGCTCTTTGACGAGCTTGACGAGGTCGGAGAGAAGTCGCGCTTTGCTAAATTTAACTTTAGCGAGAAATTTTTCGCACACCCCGTGCTAAAAATGCAAAAACTAAGCGAGAGCGGCGCGCAGTTTTTGTATGAAATTTATAATTTTTTAAGCGCCGTCAAACGCCACACGCGCCCAACCTCGCTGATAGAGGATCTCAAAAATAGCAAAATTTACGCCCTCATCGCGGATAGTCTCGCGACTAAGCGCGCCACGCAAAAAAACGGCAACATAGACGAAACGCTAAAAAAAGAGGCTCTGGAGCGGATTGCCGGCAAGTTAGAGGTGCTTGGCGAACTAGCCAAAAACTACTCGGAGGCGGAGAAATTTTATAACTTTATCACGCTGGGCAGCAGCGAGATGAGCAGCGGCGAAGGGGTAAATCTGCTAAGCGTGCACGCCTCAAAGGGGCTTGAGTTTGACCTAGTTTTTGTAGTCGATCTCGCGCAAAATCGCTTCCCAAACCTCAAACTCATGAGCATGGGCGGCTCGCTCGAGGAGGAGCGGCGGCTCTTTTACGTAGCGGTCACTAGGGCGCGCGACGAGCTGATTTTAAGCTACGCCAAATACGACAAAATCAAAAAGATAAACTATCAGCCGAGTCGTTTTCTGATAGAAGCCGGGATGGCTAGCGAGGGGATTTAGATCTATTTTTGCTGCGGGTTTTTGCCTAAATTTAAGCCCAAAAAGCCCTAAAATACGAGTATTTTGATAAATTTAATAAATTTAGTAGTATAATTTTTAATCTTAAATCAAGGAAAATAAATGAAAATAAATTTTATAGATTTGCAAGGACAATACCGAAAATACAAAAACGAAATCGACGAGCAAATCGCGCAGACGCTAGATTCTAGCGCGTATATCGGCGGCCAAAAGGTCGCGCTGCTAGAGGAAAATTTAGCTCGCTTTAGCGGCGCAAAGCACGCCATAGCCTGCAGCAACGGCTCTAGCGCGATATTTGTCTCGCTTCTAGCTCTTGGTGTCGGGCGCGGCGACGAGGTCATCACGTCTCCTTTTACCTTTTTTGCGACCGCCGAGATGATAGCTTTAACGGGAGCTAAGCCCGTGTTCGTCGATATCGACGAAAAAACCTACAACATCGACCCAAACCTAATCCAAGCCGCAATCACGCCAAAAACCAAAGCCATAATGCCCGTCTCGCTTTTTGGCCAAATAGCCGATATGAAACGTATCAACCAAATCGCCGCAAAGCACGGCCTAACCGTCATCGAGGACGCGGCGCAAAGCTTTGGCGCAAAGCAAGATGGCGCAAGGTCGTGCAGCTTCTCAAAGCTAGCCACGACTTCGTTTTTCCCAGCTAAACCACTTGGCTGCTACGGCGACGGCGGAGCGATATTTACGAGCGACGACGAGCTGGCGCAAAAGATAAAAATTTTACTAAATCACGGCTCAAAAGAGCGATATTTTCATAGCGCCATCGGCATAAACGGCAGGCTAGACGCCATCCAAGCGGGCGTTTTAAACGTGAAGCTAAAATACTTTGACGACGAAATCGCGCGCCGCCAAGAGGTCGCCGCACGCTACGACAAAAACCTAAAAAACGTCGTAACGCCCTTTGTGGAAAGCGAAAATACGAGCGTCTGGGCTCAGTACTGCATCCGCGTAAAAGATAGAGCTAGGATGCTAGAAATCTGCGCGCAAAAAGGCGTGCCGACGGGGGTTTATTACCCGCTGCCGTTACATTTGCAAGAGGTCTTTAAGGACCTTGGCTATAAAAAAGGCGATTTCGCCGTTAGCGAGCGCGTGAGCGAAGATATCATGGCGCTGCCGATGTCGGCGTTTTTGAGCGAGCAAGAGCAAGATTATGTGATAGAGGTTATCAATAATGCTTAAATTTGCCGTTATCGGCCTTGGCGTAATGGGTAAAAATCACGCCCGCGCCCTGCAAAACGTAGCGGACGCAAAACTAGTTGCCGCGTGCGATCCTTTTACCGGCGGGGATTTTTGCTGCAAGCATTACGGCGACTTAGATAAGATGCTAGAGAGCGAGGATTTGGACGCCGCCGTCATCGCGACGCCCACTTTCGCACACAAAGACGCCGCGATAAAATGCGCGCAAAAAGGCGTAAATTTACTCATAGAAAAGCCCCTAGCCTCTAGCGCCCCGCAAGCGCGCGAGATAGCAGACGCGGCTAAAAAGCTGGGCATAAAAGCGGCGGTCGGTCACGTAGAGAGATTTAACCCCGCAGTCTGCGCGCTAAAAAACGAACTAGTCCAAAGGCGAATTTACGAGATTCATACGACTAGGATTTCGCCGTTTCCGACTCGTATCGGCGACGTGGGCGTACTAGCCGACCTTGCCGTACACGATATAGATTTGATTAGATTTATTAGCGGAGAGGAGATTTTGAGCTCACATATCCTAAAATCCCGCCGCATCCACGCTAGCTGCGAGGATAGCGCAAATTTAAGCTTCGAGCTTAGCGGCGGCGCTACGGCCTGCGCTAGAGTTTCGTGGCTATCGCCGTTTAAAAAGCGAACCATCGAAGTCGTCTGCGAGGGCGGCGTTTTCGAGGCGGATTTGATCTCGCAGGAGCTTAAATTTTATGCAAATTTAGACGCAAACTCTTTTTCGCAAAAAAGCTGCTTCGTAAAAAAAAGCGAAGCGCTAAGCGGCGAGCTAAATGCCTTTACCAGCCTACTAAAAGGCCAAAATAGCGATATCGCGACGCTTGAAGACGGCATTAGAACGCTTGAGGTTATCTCGTAGCTTTACGTATCAAAAACCTAAATTTAGCGGCAAATTTGAATGATTTAAATTTGGCTAAATTCGGCGCGAGTTTTCCGTCGCAAACGCTAAATTTAGGCTCATCTTAAAACTTGGCTTAGTTTAGACTTGCCGACCAAACTAGAGCGCTACGTTTTTGCCATATTTTTGGTTGCCGTTTGACCAAAGCAAAGGCGCGGTAATTTTCTCCCGATTCTTGCTCCAAATATCGCTAAGCCAAAACCCCTAATCGCAAACTAGGCAAGCTAGCTAAAACGTAGGCTTGGCAAATTCCATTAAGCCGCGTTTTATCTGGCTTGATTCCTCTTCGTCAAAGCTAAGGGCTACGGCGCGCTTATCATGCCTGCCTCGCAATGTGGCAAAGCTAAAAACAACTACGGCTTCTTGCAAGCAGTCTACTAAATTTTCCCTAAACGCACCGTATCGCCGCATCCAAAAATATGCGCCAGGCCGTTTTGGACTGTTTATACGCTCTTAAAATATTGCAATGATTGCGGCAATTTTAATTTTTTATGGATAACGCGCAAAATTTAGGCGAAATAGTACGGTTTTTACGGCGCTTTTGCTCTAGAATGGTTTAGCTTTGCCGTCTTTACGCAAGCCTTTCGTAAAAGTATATTTAAAATCCATTGGTCTTAGCTTTTATGTTTGCTCGTTTATAAGCGAGATTTGCCAGTATCAAGCTGCCCGCTTTAAAGCCTTCCTATGACCTGCGTCGTATCTTTAGGGCAAATGCGACGATATCAAGGACGAATTTTACAAAGCTAAATTTTAAATTTATGAGTTTAGATGCCTCTCTTACGGCGAATAATTTAAGATTTTCTAAATTTGCTTTGAGATTTACCGTGGATTATGCGTATATTTTTGCGCCGTATTTTGCTTTTACTCAAGCTTAGTAAACGGATGATTTTTAAATTTAGCAACGAAATTTTATTTATCTAATGTAGCTTTTTATAAGGATTTTGCACCGTAGATATCGCAAACTAACGGGTAATGCGACAAAATAAGTCCTAAAACTTCATTTGCCACTAAGCCTATTTTATACACCCGCACTCTTTGCGCCGCCTCCGTCATAAATGCAAACGCCAAAAACTGCATTCCAGATTTTAACGAAAAATGAGTAAGCCTAAATTTATTTTTTACTAAGCAGATCTTTTAAGCTCTCCTGCACGTCTTTGCCGCGCAGCATTGCCGCGACCTCGTTTACTATCGGCGTATAGATGCCCTTGCTAGCGGCAATCTTTTCTATCGCGTAGGAGGTGTCCACGCCCTCGGCGACCTCGCCTAGATCGTTTAGGATTTTGTTAAGGCTCTCGTTTTTAGCAAGCCCTAAGCCCACTCGGTAGTTGCGCGAAAGCACCGATGAAGCCGTAAGGAAAAGATCGCCCGCCCCGCTAAGACCCAAAAAGGTCTGTTGCTGCGCGCCGAAACACCCGCCAAATCTCGCCATCTCGACAAGTCCGCGCGAGATGAGGCTAGCGCGAGCGCTGTTGCCAAGCCCTAGTCCGTCGCAGATACCGCCTGCGATCGCGATGACGTTTTTATAGGCACCCGCGATCTCGGCACCGATAACGTCGCTGCTAGCGTAGGCTTTGATATTTTGCGGGAAAAGCTCCGAAATTTCGCGCG
>CAUSIL010000134.1:0-5845 GCA_963531395.1 uncultured Campylobacter sp. | reverse complement strand
AGGGCGTGGTGCTAAGTAGCGGTTTTGGCGACGAGATAGAAAACCAATCAGCCGTCATCATGGACTGCTGCGCGCAGCTAGATACGCAAATCTCGCTATATCACTTCGGCGCGCTTAGCGGCGGCGAGGGCGCGGAGGAGCATTTTGATAGCCTTTCTAAAATTTTCGGACGTAAGGTCGAGATAGTCGAGGATAGAAATATAAATCCTATTTTAAAGCTAAAAAACGAGCAAAATTTGCTTCAGTTCGTGCCTTTTAGCAAAAAAATAAGCAGGCCCGATCCGTTTGCGGCGTTTTCAAACGACATGAACCGTTTGTACTCGCGCCTTAGCGATAATTATCAAATTTTTATACCGATAAATTAGGCTATTTTGGATAAAATAAAAGCGGAGAATAAGATGAAAATAGATATAAAATTTGACGGCAAGCCGGGATATGGCGTCTATATAAACGAGCTAAAAGAGCTTAAATTTGACGCTAAAGTCGCGATCGTAACAAACGCAAAGGTAGGCGGGCTTTATCTGCAAAATTTACTCTCGCGCATTGATTGTCCGCAAAAATTCGTTATCAGCGTCCCCGACGGCGAAGAGTATAAAAATATGCAAACGATTGAGGCGATTTTAGAGCAACTTTTTGTCAGCCGCCTCGACCGAAGTAGCGTGATCATCGCGCTTGGCGGCGGAGTGGTGAGCGATATGGCGGGCTTTGCGGCGAGCATTTTTGAGCGCGGGATCAAATTTATAAACATCCCGACTACTCTACTAGCTCAGGTGGACGCGAGCGTAGGCGGAAAAACGGGCGTAAATAACAAATTCGGCAAAAATCTAATCGGCTCGTTTTATCAACCAAGCGCCGTTTACTGCGAGACTGAATTTTTAAAGACGCTTGAAAAGCGCGAATTTGCAGCAGGCCTTGCGGAGGCCGTAAAGATGGCGATAACCTTTGACGAAAAGCTATTTTCGTGGATGGAGAGCACAAATTTGACGGATGAAGCGAATTTGCAAAATTTGATCTACCGCTGCGTGCAGATAAAAGCCGCCGCCGTAGAGGCCGACGAGCGCGAAAAAGGCGTGCGTGCGGTGCTAAACTACGGCCATACCTTCGCTCACGTGATAGAAAACGAAACGAGCTATAAAAAATATCTACACGGCGAGGCGGTGTCGATCGGTATGAATATGGCTAACGCGTTAGCGGTGAAGCTAGGCCTTGTGAGCGAGGATCAAAAGGCGCGCGTGGCGGAGCTTTTAGTTAAATTTGACCTGCCGATAAGCTATAAAGTGCCAAACGCAAGCAGCTTTTATGAGGCGTTTTTCCTCGATAAAAAGGCGGAAAACTCAGCGATCAAATTTATCCTGCCGCGAGGTATCGGCGCATACGAGATACGAAAAGACGTGCCGCGCGAGCTCGTGATGGACGTTTTAAGAGAGTTTGAATGAGAAAAATTTTATTTATTTTAATCGCCGCGGCGGCGATTTGGGCGGTAGACGATATCCCTGACGACTACGGCGCAAAAGACGCTCAACTAGCCGAGCTAAAAAGCTCGCTAGATACCATAGAGTCCAAGCTATCCGATAACGTCTGGGCGACTCGCTACTCAAACTATAACACGTTTCAAAAGCTAAGCGCGGAGCTAGAAGAAACGGAAGCCGCGATAAAAAAGCAGGCCAAAAATACGGAAAAAGTGCTCGAGCTGCAAAAAAAGCAAAGCACGCTAAAAGAGCAGATCGAGCTTTTAAAGGAGTTTCAAAAAGCTCCGTTTTCTAGCATGATAACGGCTCCAGAGATTGAAATTTTACAAAAGATAACCAATCCCGTCGCGGTAATCCCCGGTTTTTCGTACATCAAGCAGCTTAAAAGCGAAAAAGACGAATACAAAAACCGATTGGAAGGGCTTTCTAAAACCGCGGACGAGCTGGGTAAAAAAGAGCGAATTTTATCTCAAATCGTAAAGCTAAGCGACGAAGCGCAGTTTTTAGACGAGCTAAACGAGACCAGGCAGGAGCTTGCCGAATTTAACGCGGCGGCCGATATCGCAAAGACTACTTACGGCGTGTACGAAAAGCGAGTAAACGAGGCGATAAACCGCACGAGCGAGGATATAAAAGCGCAGATGAAAAAGGCGCTTGACATCGTGATTTTTATAATCGCCTCGGTCGCGCTTTCGTTTTTGTTTAAATTTATCATTAAAAAAACGATCACTGATAACGAGCGCCTCTACACTGCGAATAAATTTATAAATCTCGTAAATATCACGCTAATCGTGGTGATTTTGCTTTTTGCCTATATCGAAAACGTAACCTATCTCGTCACGGTGCTAGGCTTTGCGTCTGCGGGTATCGCGATTGCGATGAAAGATATGTTTATGAGTATGCTTGGCTGGACGGTCATCGTTTTTGGCGGTAGTTTTCACGTCGGCGACCGCATAAAGGTGCGCAAAGACGGAGAGGACGTCGTAGGCGATATCATCGATATCTCGCTGCTTAGGATGACTATTTACGAGGACGTCACGATAGTTACTGTAAACTCAAACCGCAGGGCTGGGCGAATTATATTTGTGCCAAATAACTATATCTTCACCGATCTAATAGCAAACTACTCGCACCACAGCATGAAGACCGTCTGGGACGGTATAGACGTGGTTTTCAGCTTTGAGTCAAATCACAAAAAGGCCGCTCACATCATAAAAGATATCGCGCGAAAATACTCAAAAGGCTACACGGAAATCGCAAAAAAGCAAATGAGCAAGCTGCGAAATCAATACAGCATCAAAAATCCAAACGTCGAGCCGCGCGTATTTACCTTTATCGAGCCTTACGGCGTGAAAATTTCGGTCTGGTATATGGCAAATACCTTTGCCACGCTATCTTTGCGAAGCACGATAAGCGCGGAGATCATGGAGGCTATAGCTAGCCACGACGACATCGTGATAGCCTATCCTACGCAGACCGTTTACATGGATAGACGCGTAAAAGCCGGCGAGTCAAAGCCGATCGGCGAAGGCGGCGAGGAAATATGAAATCAAACTCAAATTTGACCCCGCAAGAGCCGCGCCGAGAGAAGGTGTTTTTTAAAACCTTCGGCTGCCGCACGAACATCTACGACACCGAGCTGATGAAAAGCTACGTCAAAGACTACGATATTGTTAGCGACGAAAACGAAGCCGACATCGTAGTGGTAAACTCCTGCACGGTCACAAACTCCGCAGATAGCGGCGCGCGCAGCTACATAAACGGCATAAAAAAGCGCGGCGCTAGAGTGATACTAACTGGCTGCGGCGCGGTAAGCAAGGGCAAGGAGCTGTTTAACAAAAGTGCGGTTTTTGGCGTGATAGGCGCTAGTAAAAAAGAGGATATAAACGCGCTACTAAAGTCGCAAGATCCGTTTTTCGAGCTGGGAAATTTAAAAAGTATCGACAAAAATATCGTAACGAACTACGAAAATCACACCAAAGCCTTTATTAAAATCCAAGAGGGTTGCGACTTTGCCTGCAGCTACTGCATCATCCCCGCTGTCCGCGGCAAAGCGCGCAGCATGGACGAGGAAGCGATCTTGCGCGAGGCTAAAATTTTAGCCTATAACGGCTACAACGAGCTAGTGCTAACGGGTACAAACATCGGCAGCTACGGCAAGGATACGGGCTCAAGCCTAGGGCGCTTGCTAGGTAGGCTCGGTAAAATAGGCGGCATAAAGCGCATAAGGCTAGGCAGTATAGAGCCCAGCCAGATAGACGAGAGTTTTCGAGAGATTTTAAAAGAGAGCTGGCTAGAGCGGCATCTGCATATCGCGCTTCAGCATACGAGCGAGGCGATGCTGCGCATTATGAGGCGGCGAAATCAAGCTTTTAGGGATTTGGAGCTATTTTTGGAGCTTAGCCGGATGGGCTTTGCGCTAGGAACCGATTACATCGTGGGGCATCCCGGCGAGAGCGAAGAAATTTGGAGCGAGGCGCTAGAAAATTTTAAAAAATTTCCGCTCACGCATCTGCACTGCTTTGCGTATTCGCCGCGCACGGGCACGCACTCGGCGGATATAAAAACGAACGTTAGCGGCGACGTGGCGAAGGCTAGGCTCAAAATTTTAAAGCAAATCGTAGCGGAAAATAATTTTAAATTTAGGCAAGAGTACGCTAAAAAGGGCGGGAGCCTAAACGTCCTTGTTGAGCAGCTAAACGGCGAATTTTACGAAGGGTTCGATCAGTTTTACAACAAAGTAAAAATCAAAACGGATAAACAAATTTTAAAAGAGTGGGCGGTCATAGATAAATTTGAAGTAAAAAGCGAGGGCGACTATGCGCAAATTTAAGCTAAATAAACAAAAGATAATCCTCATCCTAACAGTACTTTTGGCGGTCTTGTTAGCTATCGCCGTCGGTAGAAGCCAGCCAAAAAACATAATGTATGAAAGCTACGAAAAGCTACTAGAGGGCGGTATGATCGAGAGCGCGACGATAGACGGCGGCCAGATCGAGCTAACGACCAAGGGAGGGCGTAAATATCTCATCGTAAAAGACGGCGTAGACGTGCGCAAACTCATGCAAAAAGCGCCAGTAGATATAAAAAAAGACACGCCCGTACTGGATGAAATTTTGGCCGTTTTAGCACTGCTTGCTATCTGTTTTGTGGGGCTTGCGGTATATGCGAGATTTAAAAAGCAAAAACTCGCCTCTCAAAACGAAAATCAAAAAGCAAACGTCTATGAGTATGAAAATATCTCGGCTAGCTCCGTGCAGCCTGCTATCTCAAACGTCAAATTTGACGACGTAGCGGGCATAAAAGACGTCAAATTTGAGCTAAGCGAAATAGTGGATTTTCTCAAAGATCCCGTAAAATATAAAAAATTCGGCATCAAAATGCCAAAAGGCGTGCTGATGGTGGGGCCTCCCGGCGTGGGCAAGACGCTAGTGGCAAAGGCCGTCGCGGGCGAGGCGGGAGTGCCGTTTTTTTACCAAAGCGGCGCGAGTTTCGTGCAAATTTACGTCGGCATGGGCGCAAAACGCGTGCATGAGCTGTTTTTAAAGGCTAAAGCCTATGCGCCCTCCATCATCTTTATCGACGAGATAGACGCCGTTGGCAAGGTGCGCGGCGGCAACCGAAACGACGAACGCGAGGCTACGCTAAATCAGCTACTGACCGAGATGGATGGCTTTGAGGATAACTCGGGCGTCATTGTGATCGCTGCAACTAACCGCATCGAGATGATAGACGAGGCGTTGCTTCGCTCTGGGCGATTTGACAGGCGTATTTTTCTTTCGATGCCTGATTTTAGCGATAGAGCCGAGATTTTAAAATCCTATCTAAAAGACAAAAACACGAGCGTGGATGCGCAAGACGTGGCGCGCATTAGCGTCGGCTTTAGCGGAGCGGCTCTTTCTACGCTGGTAAACGAAGCCGCGATAAACGCGCTAAGACGCGGCGGCGAGATGATAGAGTTTAGCGATTTTGAAAGCGTTTTAAACAAAGTCCTGCTCGGTAAAAAGAGGATTTTAAGCTACAACGACGAGGAAAAGCGCATCCAAGCGCTCTATCAGGGCGCAAAGGCCTTGGCGGCGTATTGGTTCGGGATAGAATTTGAAAAAATTTCGCTCGTCGAGGAGCAGTTTATGCGTCCGGAGCGAGAGATAGAGTCGCGCTCGCAGATGTTTGCCCGTATCAAGGTCTGTTTGGCGGGTATGAGCGCGCTAAAGATGGTCAAAGACGATATATTTTCAAACTCGGGCGCAGACATCCAAAAAGCTCGCGAGATAGCGCAAAATATGGTCTTTGAATACGGTATGGGGCGCGCTTTGATACCAAATGCGGCGGATGCCGAAGAGCTACTGCAAGAGGCATATGCCGAGGTCGGAACG
>CAUSIL010000133.1:0-5850 GCA_963531395.1 uncultured Campylobacter sp. | reverse complement strand
GCGTTTTATAAAGGCAAAATTTGATAAAAGTAAGTCAAAATCTAGAATCTCTAAGCATAGAAACATCAGACGCGGATCTGTTTTTCGAGCTGCAAGCGCTCATAAAGCGAAACTTCGCCAAGACGCTGGGGCAAAAAGGCAAAGTGATGTCGTTTTACGACGAAAACGAGAAGGTTCAGCGCAAATATTTCGTCAAATTTCTAAAAAAACTCTGCCAAAGATACGAGCTAAAAAACGTAAATTTAAACTTCGCCGAGTATAAAACCATCAAACTCCACTACATCCAACCATACTCGCTCAAAGCCATGGTTTTCGTCGACGTCGCCTTCGTGCGAGGCGGTGCGATATTTAGCTTCGATCGCTCAAACGAGTCTTTTATCTCGCACATAATTAGGGGCTTTGAGTCAAAGCAAATTTTATCAGCCGAGGGTCAAATCGCCATAAACATCGCAAACCTGGGCGAGTGCGCACGCCTAGAGGAGCTGTTTAACAAAAGCGAATATATGAAATTTTCGATCATCTTTAACTATAACGAAGAGGAATTTGAAAAATTTAAAAAACGCATCAAAATCTGCGCCAAGAAAAACGAAGCCAAATTTGCCGCGCTGGCTAGCCTTTTCGAGGATCATTTTACGGTGCTTGGATGCGATAAAAACGATAGCTTCGAGGAGGTGCGAAACCGCTACCTGGAGCTTGTCAAAGCCTACCATCCCGACTTTCACGCCGCGCTTAGTCCCGAGCTTTTGGACGAGTGCAAAACGCAATTTCAGCGTATCCAAAACGCCTATGAGAGCTTGAAGCCTTATTTTAAAGAGCTTGAAGCGGGGGTGGCGGAATAAGATTTAAATTTTAGACTTTAGCATAAAAAATATAATTTAGTAACCGTTTAATAGTGCCCTGAAAAATCACGCAAACTATAGCCATAATTAACGCATAAGGGCCCATAAACAACATCGAAATCAAAGAAATAGTAAGATTAAAAACGTAAAAGTAACTATCGCCGTTGCTATCGTCGAAAAATATATCTATAGGCGTTATTTTAATATTTTGATCGCAAGGAATAAGCCCTAAACAGCGAAACAACCAAAAAAATGGTATAGCCAAAATCAAACCGAAAAATAAACCACCCAAGATGTTGTCCGTGCCAGGAGCGATGCCCTCAATCAAATAAGTACTCGCAATGCCTAAAAATAGGACAAAAAGAATAAAAAATATGCGCTTCATATGGATATTTTAAATTTTCGAGACTTAAAAATCAAGAGAAATACGATGCGAGCCTCGCCAAAACTCCGCTTAAATTTTAAATTTAAGCTTAAATTTGCGGCGCTGGGCAAATTTGCCCCGCTCCAAGCGTCAAATTTTACTTACCCGATTGCAGCAGATAGGTCTTTTTACGCTCGCTGGAGCTGCCGATATTTAGCGCGAGGCGGTATTTGGTTATCGTGCGGCGGACGACCTCGACGTTAAATTCTTTTTTAAGAAACTCCAAAATTTTTAAATCGCTAAGCGGCTTGGCGGGGTTTTCGTTTCGGACGAGATTTGCCACGAAGTCCTTGATGGCCTTGTTTGAGACGTCCTCGTCGATCGCGGCGGAGAAAAAGCTCTTTATAGGCACCAGCCCGCGCGAGCACTCAAGGTATTTGTTTGAGATGCCGCGCGAGATGGTTGAGGGGTTTCGCCCCAGATCCTCGGCGATGTCCTTTAGTCGCATAGGCTTGATGTCGCCGCCGAAAAAGTAATCATACTGATACTCCACTAGCATGAGGGCGATCTTGCGCAGCGTGGCTTTTCGCATGTCAAGCGCGTCTATGAGGTCCTTTGCCTCTTTTACGCGGGAGGCGACGAAGCTCTCTTTTTCGTCCAGCCCTTCGACGTCGATGACGATCTCTGGATAAAAGTCGTCGTTGATACGCACCTCGATACCGCCCGAACTCGTATCTATGACGATGTCGGGGATGATCGCCGCAGCCTCGCTCATATACTCGATAGCTGGCGGATTTTTTAGTCTCTTGATGACGGCTAGCGCTTCATTATAGAGCGGGATTTTACGCATTTGGGAGAGATTTTCGAAATTTAGCGCAAGCTTTTTTGCGCTTTCAAAGAGCTTCTCGTCTAAATTTAGCTCCTCAAGCTGAAACAAAAAGCTCTCTTTGTAGTCCTTTGCGCCGATGCCCGCGGGCTCGAGGTAGGCAAAGCGCTTTCGTACCGACTCGATCTCCGCCTCGCTAAATTCGTCAAACGTTTCAGGCTCATAGTAGCCCTCCTCGTTTATGCACTCGATGATTTTCATCGCGATTTTTTGGGACTTTTCGGTCGGAAAAAGGGGTTTATCTATCTGCTCGATTAGCTTGTCGTAAAGCCCGGTTTTAGCCACGCTAAAGCTTTCGATACTATCAGTTACGCTGTTTTTTGATATTTCTTTGAAGAAATTTTTATCTTTTTTAGATAGTGCGGCGCTTGGCGACTCGGTTAAATTTCGCTGCTGCACGCTTGCAAACGGATTATCCGCTAAAAACGGCTCAAGCGTCTCCTTTAGCTCCTCGACGCTGCTGCTAAGTATCGGCAGCCACGAGCGCAACGTGTGCGAGAGCTTATTTTTGGGAGCTTGAGTTTGCTTTAGCATTATTCTACAAATTTAAACTCTTCGCCCAGATAGTGGGTGCGCACGAGTTTGTTGTTCGCGACTTCGTTCGCGCTGCCGCTAGCTAGCAGGCTACCGTCCTTGATCACGTAGGCGCGGTCGCAGATTGCTAGCGTCTCGCGTACGTTGTGGTCGGTGATGAGCACGCCTATGCCAAGCTTTTTTAAATCGCGAACGATGCTTTGTATGTCGCTAACGGCGATCGGATCGACGCCGGCAAAGGGCTCGTCCAGTAGCAAAAATTTAGGCGTGATGATGAGGCTTCTAGCGATCTCGCAGCGTCTGCGCTCGCCGCCGCTTAGGCTCACGCCCTTTCGCAAGCGTATGGGCTCGATATTTAGCAAATTTAGCATTTCATTTACTTTTTTCTCGCGGACGGCTTCGTCTTTATATAGTATCTCGGCGCCGAGTAGTAAATTTTCCTCGACGGAGAGGTCTTTAAATATACTTGATTCTTGCGGCAGATAACCGATCCCCATATGCGCGCGCTTGTGTAGCGGCACCTTCGTCACGTCCGCGCCGTCTAAAAACACGCTACCGCTAGAGGGCGAGATGAGCCCGCATATCATATAAAACGTCGTCGTTTTCCCCGCGCCGTTTGGACCTAGCAGCCCTACTACCTCGCCGCTTTTGACCTCTAGCGAGATGCCTTTTATGATGTTTGTTTTCTTGATCGTTTTTTGTAAATCTTTAACTTCTAATTTATGCACCGTAAACCTCGTATTTTCGCCCTTTTTGGCTAGGCGAGATGACTACCTTGACGCATTTTTCGCCCAAATTTTCTAGCGCCTTTTCCAGTCGCTCGTCGCCCCACTCTACTAGATGAAGTCCATCTTCTAGCAAATTTTCAAAAAGCCCGTTTTGTAAAATCGCGTCAAGTCCGTTTTGATAGATATCGTAGTGATAAATTTTATCTCCGTAGCTTTGCATAACCGAAAACGTCGGCGAAGTAACCTCCGCATCGATGCCGCGAGCCTTTACGATAGCTTTAACCAGCGTCGTTTTACCGCTGGCTAAATTTCCTTGCAAGATAACGACGCCGCTTTGGGGTAAAATTTTTACTACCTCGTCAAGCTCACCTAGTCCCAAATTTAGCTCTATCATAGCTCTTTTACGTATAGCGCTTGGGCTGATTTTGGGATACTTTTGGTCTCCGGGATCGCTAGCACTTCGTAGCGCGCCTCTCTCGTTAAAAATTTGATCGTAATCACGTCGCCGATCTTGACCTCTTTGGCCGGTTTGGCGACGACGCCGTTTACGCTCACGACGCCGCTTTTACACATATCTTCGCTGACCGCGCGCCTTTTTGTGATATTTACGGTATTTAAAAACTTATCTACTCTCATAGCGGCGATTTTAGCCAAATTTGGCTTAAATTTTTAATTCCTCGCCGCTGCATATTAAATTTAATGTAAATTTGACGTTTGGCGTACGCGATTTTAGCGGAAATATTTATTCCAAATTAATCAAATTTGGTTAAAATACGCGTCATCTCAATATAAAGGATAGAGAATGAAAAAAGATGTGAAAAAAGTCGTTCTCGCCTATTCGGGCGGACTTGATACGAGCATTATTTTAAAATGGCTGCAAGACGAGTATAAATGCGAAGTGGTGACCTTTACCGCCGATATCGGCCAGGGCGAGGAGCTAGAGCCCGCACGCCAAAAAGCGCTGGCGCTCGGTATAAAACCCGAAAATATATTTATAGAGGATTTAAAAGAAGAATTTGCGCGAGATTTCGTATTTCCGATGTTTAGAGCAAACGCTGTTTACGAGGGCGAATACCTACTAGGCACCTCGATAGCTCGCCCGCTGATAGCCAAACGTCAAGCCCAAATCGCCGCCAAAGTAGGCGCCGACGGCGTGAGCCACGGAGCGACCGGCAAAGGCAACGACCAAGTGCGCTTTGAGCTAGGCTACTACGCGCTGGGAGATAACCTAACCATCATCGCTCCTTGGCGCGAGTGGGATCTAAACAGCCGCGAAAAGCTACTAAAATACGCCGAAAAAAACGGTATCAAAATAGAAAAGAAACCGGGCAAAAGCCCATACTCTATGGACGCAAATTTGCTCCATATCAGCTACGAGGGCTTAGTGCTTGAAAACCCTGCTCACGCTCCCGAGGCCGATATGTGGCGCTGGACGGTAAGCCCAAAAGACGCTCCGAACGAAAGCGAAATAATAGAAATCGGCTACGAAAAAGGCGATCCCGTTAGCATAAACGGCAAAAAAATGAGCCCTGCGGCGCTGCTAGCCGAGCTAAACCGCCTAGGCGCAAAACACGGTATCGGCAGACTCGATCTAGTAGAAAACCGCTCGGTCGGCATGAAAAGCCGCGGCTGCTACGAAACTCCGGGCGGCACGATAATGCTAAAATCTCACCGCGCGATCGAGAGCATCACGCTAGACCGCGGCGCGGCGCACCTAAAAGACGAGCTGATGCCTCGCTACGCAGAGCTCATCTATAACGGCTACTGGTGGTCGCCTGAGCGTATCATGCTGCAAGCGCTCATCGACAAGAGCCAAGAAAACGTAAACGGCACGGTCAAAGTCGAGCTCTACAAGGGCAACGTCATCGTGCTAGGACGCGACAGCAAGACGGACAATCTCTTTAGCGAGGCGTTTTGCACGTTTGAAGAAGACAGCGTGTTTGATCAAAAAGACGCGAACGGATTTATCAAACTAAACGCGCTAAGATTTATCATCGGACGCAAAAACGGACGCAAATTTAACTAAATAAAGGATAAAAATGAAAGTACTGCTAATAAAAGACGTAAAATCGCTCGGAAAAGCCGGCGAAATCAAAGAGGTAAAAGAAGGCTACGGAAATAACTTCCTAATCGGCAAAGGCTTTGCTAAGGCCGCGACTCCCGATGTTTTGCGCCAGTACGACGCCGAGCAAAAACGCAAGGCCGAGGAGCTAAAATACGAGATCGCAAATATAGAAAAGCTAAAATCCGAGATCGAAAAAATCACGCTCAAGGTCAAAAAGCCGCTCGGAGCAAACGGCGCGCTCTTTGGCGCGGTGACAAAGGATGAAATTTCAGAAGCGCTAGAAAAAAATCATCATCTAGTCGTAGATAAAAAGGCATTTGACTTCGCGCACACCATAAAAGCGACAGGTATCTACGAAGTGGACGTCAAGCTCGGCCATGCCGTGCGCGCCACGCTAAAACTAGACGTCGAGGGCGAATAAGTGTTTCACGCGA
>CAUSIL010000132.1:0-5857 GCA_963531395.1 uncultured Campylobacter sp. | reverse complement strand
AGATCGCCCTTTGCTTGCACTTAGCGAGGACAGTCTCAGCAAAAACCATGCATGGGGGGGCTTAGTTTGATCGCGGGATTTTTGCGGGCGGTTTTGTAAATTTCGCTAAGCTCAAGCCCCAAGCGGCCCGCACTGATCTCTAAAAATTTGCCCGTGCCGGCAGAGCATTTGTCGTTCATTATAAAATCCGTCGGCTTGCCGTTTTCTATCTTGATCGCTTTGGTGTCTTGCCCGCCCACGTCGATGACGGTGCAATCAGGCTCAAACAAAAAGTGCGCCCCAAGCCCATGGCACAAAATCTCGCTCATGCTCAAATTTGCGTACTCTACGCTCACACGCCCGTAGCCCGTAGCCGTCACGAAACCCTCTGCGTAGCCTTTTTGCTCTAAGGCTTCCTTGATCTGGCGCGCCACCTTGACCGCGCTAAAGCCGCTTGGCAGCAAAAATAGCTCGCAAAATTCGCCGCGCTCGTCCATAACGGCGACCTTTGACGAGGTCGAGCCGATGTCGATACCGATAAAATGCATACTCTGATCCGTAGAAAATTTTTCCGACACGCGGAGCTAAATTTGGGCGTAAATTTGAACCCGTCAAAATTAAATTTGCAAAAACTGTAATGAAGATAAATTTATGCAAATGTAAATCGCGACCGCAATCTAAACTTGGACGTAATTATAGCCAAAATCGGCCGTAAAAAGCGGTGAAAAATTAAAAAATATTATTTTCGGGTAAAATTCTAACTCAAAAGGCGCGAAAAGACGATACGCCGAGCAAATCTGAAATAAAGCGTTTCGTTTTACCCTGCCAAAGCTCTCGTAACGCTGCGCTTGCCGCAAAGGTGCAAAAAATCAAATGCCGCTAAGCCAAACACCCTACTTCTTTCTTCTTCCGCCGCGCCGTAGTCTTGCTTTAAGTTAGCAGCCGCCATGCTTGCCTACACGCGTTCTTTGGTGGCATTTATGTCGGGGGTTTTTGCATTTTTTGACCTTTTCTAGCGTATCTGCGGCTAGCAATGGCGAAAGGCCGGGCTCGCTAGCGAATAAATTTAGCGCCGCAAGTAATGTTTGGAATAAAATCTTTATCGGTATATTTTTAAAATTTAACGCGCGATTACAGCAAAAACGCGGCGGAGCGTTTTTCGGCTTAGACGAGAAATTTAGTCGCAAGCGGAAATTTCAAGCAAATACAAAACGCATAAATTTACTAGGTTTTAATGAATCGGCAAAGAAAAAGCCGCGAGCCTAACCTCGCGCTTTGGCGATGCAAGCGGCGACGGCCTGCATCAAGGCGCCGCGAAATCCGCCGTTTTCAAGCGCGGCAAGTCCTTCTATCGTGGTTCCCGCCGGCGAGCAGACCTCGTCTTTTAGCGCGGCCGGGTGCTTGCCGCTTTGGATCAGACGCGCCGTTCCTTCCACGGCTGCGCAGACGGCGTCGTAGCAAAGCTGCCTAGGCAGTCCGCCCCGCACGCCCGCATCGGCCGCAGCCTCGATAAAGGTGCACGCATACGCCGGCAGGCTTCCCGCGATGCCCGTAAATGCGGCAAAACCGGCCTCGTCTATCTCGTAAATTTTACCGATTTTAGCGATTATCTCGCGCACGGTCTCTTTCCTAGACTCGCTAAATCCCGCGTCAAAGCAAAGAGCCGTGGCCGATGCGCCGATGCTGGCTGCTATATTTGGCATCGCGCGAGCGATATAAACGCCCTCGCCTACGATTTGCCTAGCGCGATTTATGTCAAAACCCGGTGCTAAAAGAAGCAAAATTTTGCCCGCAAGCTCGGGCGCGATCAGATGCAAGATAGCCTCGTAGCTAGCGGGCTTAGTAGCCAGCACGACCGCGTCCGCTTCGCGCGCTAGATCCGTTTCGCTCGCGGCTATTTTTACGCTAAATCTCTGCCGCAAGGCTTCGTTTTTACTTCTGGCGCAGGCTATGATTTCAAATTTCGTCTTTTTTTCGCATTCGCGCTGGCTTACGTTTTTGCCCGTTTGCGCTAAATTTTCCGCCCTTTGCGCCTCGCTGCCGCCGTCAAATTTCCGCTCGTCATCGGCCGAACTTGCCCCGTCGGGTTGCGCTCGCCAAAGCGCCTCTATCATCGCACCGCCCATATTCCCACCGCCGATAAAGCCGATTTTAGGATTTTTCATTTTGCCGCCTTTCTTAGAGTGCCGATTTTGACCGCCTTGCCGGCAAGCGCCTCGCGTACCGCCGCGCTATCCGCCCAGATAGCCCCCGTAACCTGCCCCGGCGTCAAGGTATAAACGCCGCCCGTCTGCGCCTCGTCGCTAGCCTTAAACTCGTTGCCCGCGACCAGCTCATAGACGTCCTTCGTGTCGTTTTCAAATTTGATCGCCGCTTTTAGCGTCGGCTCCATTTTCTGCTTCGCCGCGCCCGCGTACTGCTCGAGTATGTTTTTACTAAGCTTGCCGTAGACGTCGCCGTCTTGGCTTAGATATATCCGCACGGCGCGCTTATCCGAGTTTTTGCCGCCTTTTTCGCCCTTGCCGACGCTAACGCTCATCTCATAGGCGGTTTCTCCGGTCGGAAAGTCCTTAAATTTAGCGTCCGGGACGAAAACCCGCACGTTGTCCGTTACCGTCTTAGTTTCGTACGTCTGCGGCGTTATACCCGTTAGCACGATCGTTGATTTCACGTCAGCGCCTTTGTCCGAAACAAGCGCGGAGATCGGCACGCGAGTAAGCAGCGTAGTCTCGTAGCAGCCGCTAAAAATAAACGCCGCAGTAAGAGCAAATATAAATTTTAGTTTTTTCATCGGTTTCCTTTAAAGATTTTTGCCTATTTTAGCAAAATTTCGCCTTTGCGCGCCTGCGCGCCGACTCGCGACGGGTCAAATTTCATCACCGAAAAAGTCGCCGTCGATGTCGCAAATCTCGATATTTTGTCGCACCTGGACGCCTAGTTTGTATTTTATCATCAGCTCCGCCAGTCGCTCGCCGTCAATCAAAACGACCGTGTGACTTTGCACGTTTGCGGCGTATTTTTCGGCATCCTTGCTAAATTTTGACGTCGTGATAAATACGCCCTTTTTGGTCTGCTTATCCGAGATCGCGCCGACGAATTTTTGAATTTCAGGACGCGAAACCGCGCCTTGCCAGCTTTTAGCCTGGACGTAAATTTGCGATAGTCCAAGCTCATCCTCGTCTATAATACCGTCTATACCGCCGTCCGCACCGCTTTTGGTTAGTCTGCCTACTCCGTAGCCCATTTTTTCGAGCAAGCGCGCCACCAAATACTCAAAAAAACTCGGATCTTTTTGGGAAATTTCGTCTAAAATTTTAAATTTTAAATATTCATTGAGTTCATTTGCAACTCGCTCCATGACTTCAATCGGAGTATAATTTAATTCTTCCTTGTTATTTAATATATCTGATTGGTCTTTTTGCGATACATTTCTAGTGCTTTTATTGTTAAATATTTCATGTTTCCAATTTTCAAATTCTTGGTGCACATTATTACTTAAAAACAACTTTTTACTGTATTCGGTAATTTCATAAACACCACGCTCAACTCTTTTAATTAAACTCTTATCTTGATTATTTTCTCTAAAAGTTTCAGGTATTATAAGATAAGTCAAAGCCCATGAAGCGCGATCCTCGTAAACAAATTTTCCATTTGTAACAACTCTTTTTAATTCATCTGGTTTACAACAAAAGTCTTCGATTAAAAATCTATAAGCTTCAGCATAAACTTCTCTAAGTGTCACTCTGGTATTTTTATAAATAAACTTTAATATCAAAAACATCATATCTTTATAATTTGGTACCATTGTTTTCCTTTATAGCTCTTAATTTCACTCAACAAATGTTTTAAATTTACAAATTTGAGCACAAAATTTGAATATAAATTTTAAAGACAAGCCGCTAACGCGTTTGATAATCTCCGCGGACGATATATTTATAGGTCGTAAGCTCCCTCACCCCCATCGGCCCTCTGGCGTGCAGCTTTTGCGTGCTGATGCCGATCTCGCCGCCAAATCCAAACTCACTACCGTCGCTAAAACGAGTCGAGGCGTTGGCGTAGACGACCGCGCTGCCGACTTCGTTTAAAAACCGCTCGACGTTTGCGTAGTTTTCGCTCAAAATCGCGTCCGAATGCCCGCTGGAATGCGCATTTATAAAGCTAATCGCCTCCTGCGTATCCCGCACGGCGCGTACGGCCAAAACGAGATCCAAAAATTCGGCGCCAAAGTCGCTCTCGCCGGCAGCCTTGACGTTTGCCAAACCGCGCAGCTCCGACTCGCACGCGCCCAAAAGCTGCTCGCTCACGCGAAACTCGACTTCGGGCATTTCGCGCACAAGCTCCGGTAAAATTTTGCTCGCTATGCGCTCGTGCAAAAGCACGCACTCTACGGCGTTGCAGACGCTTGGGCGCTGGGTTTTGGCGTTTTTGATTATCTTTACTGCCTGCTTTAAATTTGCGCTCTCATCGACGAAGATATGACACACCCCTGCGCCCGTCATGATGATCGGCACGGTCGCGTTTTGCGCGATAAAATCTTTTAAGCTTTTGCCGCCGCGCGGTATCAAAACGTCGATATACTCGCTCATTTTCGCCATTTGCGCCACGACTTCGCGCTCAGGGCTTTTTACTAGCTGCACCGCGCCCGTCGGTAAGCCAAATTTCGCCCCCGCTTCGTTAAATAAATTTACTAAAAAGATATTCGAATTTAGCGCACTAGCACTTCCTCGCAGGATCGCCGCGTTGCCGCTTTTTAGCGCCAAAGCCGCCGCGTCGATGCTGACGTTTGGGCGGCTCTCGTAGATGATACCGAGCACCCCCAGCGGCACTCGAATGCGGCTGATTTGCATGCCGTTTGGATGGCTCCAGCCGCCTAAATTTTCGCCTACGACCTCGGCAAAGCCCGCCACCTCGCGCACGCCCTGCGCCATAGCCTCGATGCGAGCGTCCGTTAGCCTTAGGCGGTCTAGCAGCGCCAAGCTAAGGCCTGATCTCTCGCCGTTTGCAAGGTCTTTGGCATTTGCCGCTTTTATAGCCTCTTTTTGCGCGAGCAGCTCGTTTGCTACGGCGTTTAAAATTTCAAATTTGGCCCCGCTATCAAGCCTCAAAAGCTCGCCGCAAGCAGCCTTTGCGCGCTTACAAATCTCTAAAATTTCGCTCATTTTTTCTCCTATTCGTATATTCTACCGATTTCAAGCAGTTCGCCTAGACTCGCCCAGCTAATGTTTACGGCCTCGTTTTCATCCTCTGCGCCGTCCATGATACCCGCCGCGCCGCATTCTAACAGGCTTTGCGGCGTGAAATTATACCAGTCGTTGCCGCTTGGCGAAACTATGCCCAGCCACCTTTGCGGATCGTTTAGATCGCCGCTTGCTCGCATCCGCTCTAGCTCGGCGCACTGAAATTTTATGACGCTAAGCGCGTACGTCGCGTCCTCTTTGGACGCCGAGTTTTTCCTAAGCGAGCTTAAATTTAACTCGGGATTAGTAAATTTAGCCGTCCAAATTTCATTTTGGGGCGGCTCTTTTATATCCAGCCACGCTGGGTCGAATTTGGCTCTTTTTGCCGTAAAGGCCGCCTCTAAAATCTCGCATAAAAACTCAAAATCTAACCGATTCTTTTCGCGCTCTTTTACGAGCTTTAAAAGCGCTAAAAGATACTCAAACAAGCTCGTTTGCGCCTCTTCGCCGCGCGCCGCGATTGCCTTGATCGCCTCGTAAAATTCAGCATAACTAGGGCTTGGTTTTTTATACATTTTTACCCTTAAATTTACGAATAAAATCGCAAACTACGCCGGCAAACGCCGCAAAAATCGCGCCGATAACCAGGGCTACGGCAAGATTATAAGGCGCGCTGTCGTTTGCAAGGGCGTAGGCGTCAA
>CAUSIL010000131.1:0-5874 GCA_963531395.1 uncultured Campylobacter sp. | reverse complement strand
CGCTTTTTGCGATACCTCGCGCGGCAAACATGCCCTTTGATATCGCGGTTAAGCCTTTTATCGCGCACGAAAATTTGCAAATTTGGCTGTTTTTTTACTCGGCGGCGTATTTTGCGCTAAATTATTACATCTGTCTAAATCCCTCAAAACTAGTTGATCTACTCGGCAAATACCTCACTCCGCTGCTTTTGGCGCTGATTTTGCTGCTTTTTGGGGCGGGATTTTTCTTCCCGATAGGCGAGTTTGCCGCTCCTAGCGGAGAGTACGCGCAACACGCCGCGGCCAAGGGCTTCGTCGAGGGCTATCAGACGATGGACGCGCTAGCGTCGCTTGCCTTTGGTATCATCGTGATAAACGCTATCAGAACCGTGGGCGTAAAAGACGAGCGTCATCTCGTCTCCTCGACGATAAAGGCAGGCATGACGGCAGGCGTGATTTTGATGGCGATTTACCTTATGCTAGGCTACCTCGGCGCTACGTCGGCGGAGCTTTTTAAAGATGCGCCGCAGATAAACGGAGCCGAGCTACTATCGCGCATTAGCGACTATTATTTCGGTAAGGCGGGCGTTTTGGTGCTAGGTTCGGCGTTTTTTCTAGCTTGCATCACGACGACGCTAGGGCTCATCAGCTCTGCTAGCGAGTACTTCGAGGAGCTAACGGACGGGCGCGTCAAATATAAAATTTGGGTTGCGGCGTGGTGTTTAATCGGCTTTGGCGTGGCAAATTTCGGCCTTACGACCATCATCAAGGGCTCGATCCCGGTACTAGTAGCCATCTATCCGGTCGCTATTATGCTTATCATCCTCTCGCTTATCAATCCGCTAATAGACTCCAGCAAGCTGGTTTACCGCAGCTGCGTTTACGTCTGCGTGGTAGTAGGAACCATAAACGGCCTTGATATCGCTGGCGTTTCCGTGCCGCTAGTGACGGATCTTGTTAAAAAAATGCCGTTTTACGACTCGATGCTTGGCTGGATAGTGCCTAGCGCGGTGGCATTTGCGGCGACGTATATCCTTCATCTCGTGCTTGAAAAAAGAGAAAATACTTTTTAACTACTAGCAGCAAGGCGCCAAATTCGCATAAACGGCGCCTTGCGTCAAATTTACCCGGCCCGAAATTGAAAATCTCGGCTAAATTTTCGCAAAAAAATTTAAAAAAGGAAACGATATGAGTAAACAAGACGAGGCGCTAGCGTTAGCGCGGGATTTTGAGCGAGAGGGCTTTGGCGCGTCTGATTTATACGAGCGGTTTTGGCGGCTAAAGGGCGACGAGGCAGCGTATTTTACGCTAGCTGATAGCTTGCTGCGCGTGCGGCGAGAGAGCGGCGCGCTACTAGATGACGCTATGAGTTATGTTAGCAAAGAGGATTTTAGGGCTTTGGTCTCTACGGCGATGGAGATTTTGTGCGAGGAGGGCGGAGCTAAAAACGAGGCGCAAAGAGATAAAAAACAAGCAAACAAAAATAGCGCGCGACAAATAAACGCCCGGGGAGTAATCGCCGTAGCAAGCCTCGAGTTTGCGCCGCTTTTGCACCCATATCTGGAGGATATTTTTAGCTTGCGACCAAACGACGGGACATACTATGAGTGCTATCCGTGGCGCGAGCTGGACTACGCGAGCTCGCAGATCTGGCGCGAGAGGCTAGCTAGCGCGCAAACTAGCAGGGGCGATAAACAAAGGCTTTTTGAGTGCCTGCTGCAAACAAGACAGCCGCGAAATATAAAATTTGCCTGCGAGACTGCGGCGACGGAGAAGTTTTTGAAGCATAAAGGCAGCCTTAGCGAGCATCTAGGCTACTATTTGGAGGACGTAGGCTTTACGCTTGAGAGGGTTAAATTTACGGGAGGTGCAAACGGCGCGGAGCTGGCGAATGAAAATTTAAGCCAAGCGCAAGTCGTCATAAATGACGTCAAATTTAACGCTAGCAAGCTAAATTCGCAAGCGGATGGAAATTTAAACGACCCAAAATTTGGCAAAAACGCTCCGCGCGAAGAAAGCCGAGCCCAAAAAGCGCAAGCTAGCGATGAAATGAGTATCGGCGGCGAGGCGTTTAGGCTAAAAAGATACTGCGGCGAGCGTGTGTATCACATTGCGTTTAGGCAGGGGTATTTTAGCGAGCCGTTTGCTGCTCATCAAGCCAAAAATCACCCAACTTGGGGACTATGGACCGACGAAGCGCAAAAAGGCGAAAGCAAGGAAGCCGCGGAAGTAAATTTGGGCGAGACGAAGTATAAAATCGGCGGAGTTTTAGACGAGCCTTGCACGGACGAGGAAAATCCGCTCTTTCATCTCATCACGCTTGATCCGGTGCCTAGCGAGCTGCCGGTGCGCTCGCTGCCTAGCCTAACCCTAGCCGCGCACGTTAGAGAGATAAACGAGGGCGAGACGGCGTTTTACGAACACGACCGGCTGGGCAAGCCAAAGCGTATCGGCGAGAAGTCGCAGGTAGAGTACGTAGACGACGAGCCGGCGCGCCAGGATCTGGTGCGTCTGCGCGTAGCGTCTAAACGCTGGCGCAAGCAGGACTGGGTGCTATCAAACGGCAGGCAAAATCTATCTCGCATAGGCGGCGAGCCGTCGTGGATACAGAGCGCGCAGGTGCCGACGTGTCCGATATGCGGCGAGAAAATGGAGTTTTTGATGCAGCTAGATAGCGAGCTTCCTAGCGGCGAGGACGGGGAGCTATTTTTTGGCGGCGGCGGGATACTTTACGTATTTTGGTGCGAGAGGTCGCGAGTTAGCGCGTTTTTTACGTAGTGCACGTGAGGCGGTTAGATCGCGCGTTTACGGAGCTAAATTTAGAACTAACTTATGCGGCTCGGCTTATAAGAGTAAAATTTGACTACGCCGCCAAGCCTTTTGGCGCAGCGCAAATTTGCCGTATTTTTGATGATAAATTTAAGGCTAAAAGCAGTCTAAATTTACGCGGCCAGCTAAAAGCAAAAGCAGCTCTAGCGCACTGGCAAAGCCGTTTTGGATAAATTTAAACAAAAAGGATAACGATGAACCTACATTTAGATAAGATAGAGCCTTTTTGCACTACCGATACGCAAAAAGAACTTTTAAAGAAGATAAAAAAGATACAAAAATTTCGCATTAGACGATTTAGCGATAGCTATTTGCTAGATGGCTTGCTGTTTAGTTTTTACGTCGAGGAGAAATTTGAATCCGTAATGCTTTACTACGATGAGATAATCAGCCTGCCTTTTGACGCAAGATTTCCTTTGTGGGATGATTTTTGGGATTTTTTGTCTATTTTTTATATCAATCCGTTATGTACGCAAGCGCAAAAAGAGACGATTTTCGCGCGCTACGAAGAGGTCTCGCGCCATAAGGTATCAGCCGAGTTTGCGGATGCGCAGCTTCTTTTTACCGACTTTTTTAAAAATACCCTTTCTTTAAAAGCGGTCAAAGAGCGCGAAAAAACCTTGCAAAGAGCGCTAAAAGATAACGACTTGCAGCTTGAGTTTGCTATGCGTATGAGTCTGGTGCTATACCCTACGCGAGTAATCATCGTAAATAACGGCGAAAACAAAGCCCTAGAGGAGCAAATGCAAGCTACGGTAGACGAGCAGACTGCGGTTCTGCGCTCGGGCAAATTTGCAAAATACATATAAAAAGCGGTAAAAACTAAAATCAAATTTGATCCTAGTGCTGCGCTTTTGGCGACCGTGCCGACTGTAATTTAAATTTATAAAAGGAAATAAAATGAATACAAGAGAGAATATAAGCGAGCTAAACGAAAATCTACGACCGTTTCCCGAAGCGCAAGACGTTTTCGCAAAAGAACAACCGTGGCTCAAAAATCATTTTCTGCCCCTGATGAGTATCGATTTAGCCGAAATCAATCCCGATTGGGCAGGACAAAAGGTATATATGATCTGTCCTTTTGAACCTTATGATGGCTATATCGGCAATAATACCACCAAATATCACAACGAATATACCGCGCCTAACTGGTTAGCTTTCCGCCTGACCAACGATAATAAGTTCGAGTTCCTCGGTAAGGAAGGATATTTTTGGCGAACTGCTATTCACCATTGGGATTTTAACTCTGAAATGGAAAAAGAATTTCAAAAAATGCAGCAATTCTATGAGAAATATAAAGCAAATTTTGAAAAATACGGTGCTTTGGTGGATTTACATAATCCCGAACGTAAAGGTAAGCCAAATAAGAAAAACTATTTAGAAAGATTGGGAGGAGAGATAGAGTACGGCAACTGGAGTTCCAGCATTGAAAGAAAGGAATATCCAAAGGCTTTTGAAATGAAAATACAATACGGAAAGGATGGTGAAGAGGTAGTGTTTGACATTTTATACAAAGGAAACCCTTTTTATCTTATCTCAGAGGCAACAGCTTTCCATTGGGTAGGGGCTGGAGGCTATATCATTATGTTGTATGAGCCTATAAGCCGTATCGTGCTATATACTTTTGATTATTCGTAATGAGCTTATTTATGGCGGATTTATCGCCCCGCCAAAATATCGCGACTTGCGCGGCGAGGCTTTGCTTGACGGCAAAAAATCGTCGCCTGCTTTATTTTACGAGCGACTTAAACCCTGCTCTGGATTATTGCGCTGGGGTTTGTTTGCGGCGAATTTTACTACGAAATAGCCGGGGCGTTAGAGTTTTTACATTTGCGAGATTTGTCTAAAATAAAGCAAAATCTAACGGCAAAATTTGCGCTTAGCTCGCGCGGCAGTAAAGCAAATTTGCAAAAAGCATAAATCTTTTGCAAAAGAGCGCGCAAATTTAACTCTTTAAAATGCTAAATGTGGTTTTTGAGATACCTTAAATAAGCTCGGCAGAAAATTTGCGATACGGCTAATTTTAGCAAGACTTTGCGGCGATACGGCGCGCGCTAAATTTTCACGTAACGCTAAAATCAGCTTTAAACTTATGCGGTTTTTGGGCTACTAGGAGTCGGCGCCGGGTTAAATTTAACCGCCGTAAACCTCGATAAAAGCCTTTGCTTAAATTTAAGCGTTTATTTTGAGCAGGCTTACGGCTTGGTTAAATTTACTTACGCATACTCTTTTTCGCGCTTTAGGTCTGTGATTAGCAGAGGATTGTCCTTGCGCATCATTTCTATGAGCCGTTCTACGCGCTGCGTAGTCGGATCCTCGCGTAGCCAGTCCAGCTCGCGCTGCGTGATACCCACCATCTGGAGAAACTCTACTCTGCCGTTTGGCGTGTCTATGCCGCCAAGCACCGGATCGGGCGCAAAGGCTACGCCTACTAGCTTGGTATCCGTGTTAAGGCGTATCGGCGAATTTGCCGGCATGAAATGATATGCCTCGAACCATTTTTTGCTTGTGTGGACGTATTTAGCGAGGTTTTGCATGACGGATATAACCCAAAAAGGCTCGTTTGGGGCTACATTGCCGTCGCCAAGATCCGAGTCCGGATCGTCCGCAAACGGTGCGACGCGCATGCTAAACTCAAATCCCCATCCGCTAAATTCTTCCTGCGCGCTTTGCGGATCGTAGTAAAGCTCGCTCATACCAAAGCTCACGATATGGCGATGAAACGCGTTATCCTCGCAGTCAAAGATACTAACGCCTGCTAAATAATCATCGCCGCCCAGACTCGCATGTAGCTGCGACGGATAGTGGCGCTCGTTTGCGGGGTCGTAGATTTTTTCCAGCGCATCGTTTATAGCGTCCCAGCCCGGCGCGTCGTCCTCGCTAAATTTGGCCTCGTACTCTTGCGTCGTCATTTTTATTTCCTTTTTAGTAAATTGCATTAAGCGCGGGCATTATATATAAATTTCGTAAATTGGGGGGGGGGGGGGGGGGGAAAAAAAAAAAAAAAAAACAGGAAAAAAAAAAAAAAGAAAAAAAATAAAAATAAACCCCTTGTATTTTGGGGGA
>CAUSIL010000130.1:0-5929 GCA_963531395.1 uncultured Campylobacter sp. | reverse complement strand
CGTTGGATTTAAATTTGATAACGCGGCAAGGGGTGCCTAGCTCAAATTTATCGTTAGCGCCAAGCCTTAAACGCAAAACGGCGGGCAAATTTGCCCCGAATAGCTCAAATTTGGCGCTCATGTCGGGTTGTCTCGGTTGCGAACAAAGCTCGCCTTTACGCTGATATTTTTGCGCAGCGCTAGCACGGACGGAGATTTTATTTTAGGAGAAAAATGAAAAATATTAGTTTTAAATTTACGCTGATTTTACTAGCCGTGCTGACCGTAGTTTGCGGCGTAGTCGCGCTTGGCGTCGGCAGGTTTTACGTGGCTCCCGGTGACGTGCTTAGCGTGATCGGCGGCTTTTTTGGAGTACCGACGGACACCGCGGCAAATATCCAAAACGTCGTCGAAAACATCCGCATACCGCGCATTATCGCAGCCGTCCTCGTCGGAGCCGCGCTTAGCATCAGCGGGGCGGCGTATCAGGGCGTCTTTCGCAACCAGCTAGTTAGCCCCGATCTGCTGGGCGTTTCGGCGGGCGCTTGCGTGGGAGCCGCGGTTGCGATCATGTTTGATATGCCTCTTTTTTGGGTGCAGGCGCTAGCCTTCGTCTGCGGGCTCGCGGCCGTAGGTATGACGCTATCCATACCTCGTCTGATGGGGCGCTCTAGCACGCTGATGCTGGTGCTTTCAGGTATCATCGTTAGCGGTCTGATGGCTTCGGTGATCGGCTTTTTAAAATACGTCGCCGATCCCGAGACCAAGCTACCCGACATCGTTTACTGGCAGCTAGGCAGCCTCGCTAAGATCGATGCGGGCAATCTTAAATTTATCGCGCCCGTGATGATAGCCTGCGCGGTGCTGCTCGTAGCGATGAGCTGGAGGATAAATTTGCTCTCTCTAGGTGACGAGAGCGCGGCGAGGCTGGGCGTAAACGTAGCGCTCGAGCGCGGCGTCATCATCGTCTGCGCGACGCTGCTAACTGCATGCAGCGTGTGCGTGAGCGGTATCGTGGCGTGGGTGGGCTTGCTGATGCCCCACCTGGCGCGCATGCTAGTGGGTGCGAACAACGCCCGCAGCCTGCCTGCTAGTATATTTATGGGCGCGATATTTTTGCTATTTGTAGACACCCTAGCGCGTACGATCAGCGTGAGCGAGGTGCCTCTGGGCGTACTTACGGGCTTTATCGGCACGATATTTTTCGTCTGGGTTCTCTGGCGAAACAAAAAGGTCGCGTGATGCTTGAGGTTAAAAATCTAAATTTCGCCTATCCAAACGGCGCAGGTAGGCTAGAAAACGTAAATTTACGCGTCGGCAAGGGCGAGATACTAACGATACTGGGGCGAAACGGCGCGGGCAAATCGACCATGCTAAGCCTAATCAGCGGCACGCAGGCGCCGCACTCGGGCGAAGTTTGGCTAAGCGGCAAAAATAGCGCGGAGCTTAGCAACAAAGAGCGCGCCAAAATCATGGCCTACGTAGCTCAAAGCGAGATCTGCGAGTACGACTACACGGGCCTTGAGTTTATCACGATGGGGCGAGCGGCGCATCTGGGCATCTTTGCGCGGCCTAGCGAGGAGGATACGGCCATAGCGAAGGAATTTACCGCAAAGCTTGAGATCACGCACCTTGAGGATAAATTTATCACTCAAATGAGCGGCGGGCAAAAGCAGATGTGCTCGATCGCGCGCGCGATGGCTGCAAAGCCTGAGATCATCGTGTTTGACGAGCCGACCTCGGCGCTGGACTTTGGCAATCAGTATAAATTCCTACGCACCGTTAAGCAGCTAAAAGAGCAAGGCTACACCATCGTGCTAACGACTCACAATCCCGATTTTGCCGTACTTTTGGGCGGCTATGTGGCGCTAGTTAAGGGTGGGGGCGAGGTGGCTTTTGGTAGCGTGGACGAGATCATCGAGAGCGAACACCTTAGTAAGCTTTATGGGCTAAATTTGAGCGTAGAGTACATCGAGCAAGTAGCTAGAAAGTGCTGCCTGACGCATCCGCTGTGAGCTGCGTTGCGTGAGAAGCGGCGTAAATTTGCACTACGCAAAATCAAAAAGAACGCGGGCAGGGATATGCGGCGGGGCGGGTAAATTTGTCGCAGGCGTGAGGCGTACTTATCTGGCTTAAATTTGACGGATTTGGCTCGTTATTTGGCTATTTTGCCATCAAATTTAGCTCAAATTTAAGGCCGATAAAATTTGACCGAGCCTTAGGCGTTTTAGTCGGCGCGACTCTGTAAATTTGACGGCTACTGGTTTGCGCCTTGAGTAAAATCGGCGTTAAATTTAAAGTTCGCAAATTTGGGCGGCTTTTATTTTTCCCCGCGTTGCGCGCCGGAAATGATTAAAATTTGCTTCGTTAAAGCGGTCTTGCCAAAACGAAGCAAAATCCTCTAAAAAGCTCGTTTACAAAAGCTCAGTAAAACGAGCCTTCAAGGTAAATTTACACATACCCCTGATCTATCATCGCATCGGCTACTTTTCTAAAGCCTGCGATATTTGAGCCAAGCACCAGATTTCCCTCGTCGCCAAACTCCTTGCTCGTCTCGTAACTAAGCTCAAAGATATGATTCATGATGCCGTGCAGTCTATGATCAACCTTTTCAAAGCTCCACGAGCTCATGCCGGCGTTTTGCATCATCTCAAGGCCCGACGTACCCACGCCGCCCGCGTTTGCCGCCTTTGCCGGAGCGAAGTAAAAATCCTTTTGCGCTAGCATAAAATTTATCGCATCAAGCGTGCTTGGCATATTTGCCCCCTCAGCCACGAAGCGACAGCCGTTAGCATAGAGCGTCTTTATGTCGGCTAGGTGAAGCTCGTTTTGCGTCGCGCACGGAAATGCCCCGTCGCACGGCACGTCCCACACGCCGTTTCTGCCCTCTTTGTACTCGCTTACGCTTACGTATTTTGCGTTCGGTCTAAATTTGACGTATTCGCTAAGGCGCGCGCGTTTGACCTCTTTTAGCTCTTTAAGCACCGCTAGATCGATGCCCTCTGCGTCGTAAACGTATCCGTTTGAATCAGAAACCGTGATAGGCAGCGCGCCTACGTGATAGAGCTTTTCTGCCGTGTAGATGGCGACGTTTCCGCTACCGCTTATGCTGCATTTTTTGCCCTCTAGCCCAAGGCCCGCTTTTTGCAGCATATTTTGCGTAAAATACACTAACCCGTATCCGGTCGCCTCCGTGCGCGCTAGGCTGCCGCCCCAGTTTAGGCCTTTGCCCGTTAGTATGCCGTCAAATCTGCCCGTGAGTTTTTTATACTGCCCAAACATATAGCCGATCTCGCGCGCGCCAACGCCGATGTCGCCTGCGGGCACGTCCACGGTGTTGCCGATGTGGCGATATAGCTCGGTCATAAACGCTTGGCAAAAGCGCATTATCTCGCCCTCGCTCTTGCCTTTTGGATCAAAGGTGCTGCCGCCCTTTGCGCCGCCGATATTTACGCCGGTGAGCGAGTTTTTGAAAATTTGCTCAAATCCAAGAAATTTTAGCACGCCAAGATCGACGCTTGGGTGGAGCCTTAGACCGCCCTTGTATGGGCCAACAGCTGAGTTAAACTGCACGCGGTAGCCGTTATTTACCTGCGGTCTGCCGTCGTCATCCGTGTAGGTGACGCGAAAAATTACCGTTCGCTCAGGTATCACGATACGCTCTAGGATCGCGTGTTTTTGGTATTTACTCTCTTTTTTTATAAGCGGCTCAAGGCTATTTAGCACCTCGGTCGCAGCCTGTACGAACACGCCTTGGCCCGGATTGGTTCTTTTTATCCACTCCATCGTTTTTTCGATGTACTCGCTCATCTTAGCTCCTATTCGTCAAATTTTCGTAGTTGAATATTAACTCTCCTAGAAAAAATTTTTATTTAAATTTATTTTTATATTTTTATTTTAGGCGATAAGTGTTACGTATCGAAACTAAATTTATCAAACGTAACTTTTTGATAAATTTGTTATAGTTTTATTTGGGCTTTTGGCGTAGATTTTAGTCGGCTTTGGCGGTGTTATGTTAAATTTAGGAGAGTTAAATTTACGGCGGCGCGATTTTGCCGTTTTGGTTTTTGCGTATTTTGGCGAGAATTCGTCAAATTTGAAATTTAGCAGGCAAATTTGCGGCTAATCTCGTCAAATTTTGCCCGATTAAATTTGCGCCGCTAGAGTAAATAAGAATTTAAAAAACCCCAAATTCGGCCCTTTTGCCAATGATTAAATTTGCAAAATAACAGCCCTAAAGGCGGTTAAATTTAAAGCGGTAAATCGCCTTAAAATTGCTAAGACGGTAGACCTAAATTTAACCGAGGCGAGTAAATTTAACTTGCCCGCTCGCGCACAGGGCTAAAACGAATTTGCATTAAGGGCAAATAAGCGTTAAACGGCTATAATCGCGTTTATATTTAAAAAAAGGAATAGTCGTGAAAAATTTACTCGTCTTTTTAGTGGTTGTCCTCCTCCTAGCCGGGGTAGCGATGAAATACGCTAATGAATTTCCCGTGCTTGACGAAACAGTCAAGGAAAAGTGGAGCCAAGTGCAAAACCAATACAAACGCAGAGCCGATTTGATCCCAAATCTCGTTAAAACCGTTCAGGGTTACGCTAGCCACGAGCAGAGCGTGTTTAAAGAAGTAACCGAAGCTAGAAGCAAAGCCTCCGCCGTGACGATCGACGTTAGCTCTATAGACGATCCGGCTAAGCTAAAAGAGTTTGAGGCCGCGCAAAACAGCCTCGGCGGCGCGCTGTCTCGCCTGATGGCTATTAGCGAAAGCTACCCTCAGCTAAAGGCCGATCAAAATTTCCTAGCCTTGCAAAGTCAGCTAGAAGGTACCGAAAATCGCATCTCCGTAGCTAGAAAAGACTATATCGAAGCGGTCAAAGACTATAACGTCGCGCTGCGCAAGATCCCAGGTAAATTTATCGCCGCCGCCCTATATCCGGAGCTAAAACCGCGCGCTACGTTTGAGGCGAGCGTTACCGAGCAAAGCGCGCCTGAAGTTTCTTTTGCCAAGTAAGCCGATGAAACGCGTTTTATCCGCTTTATTTTGCGTTTGCGCTATTTGCGGGCTCTTTACGCTAAATTTATCGGCCCGGCAGACGCTAAGCGAGCAAAACGCGCCCGCTAAAATAAGCGAAAAAAGCGGCGATATCCCGGCTCTAAGCGGTAGAGTAGTCGATCAAGCGGGCGTTTTAAGCCCTGCGGCAAAACGAGAGCTAGAAACCGCGCTCGCCGCTCACGAAAACAATACGACTAATCAGCTAGTCATCGTAACGACCCAGTCGCTAGGTGGCAGGGCGATCGAGGAGTATTCGCTAGAGCTTGGCAGACGCTGGGGTATCGGGCAAAAAGGCAAAGATAACGGCGCGCTGCTAGTAGTCGCGCCAAACGACAAGCAGGTGCGTATCGAGGTTGGCTACGGCCTAGAAGGCGTGCTAACGGACGCTCTTTGCGGCGTTATCATAAACCGCTACGTCATCCCAGAATTTAAAAAAGGCGATATAGAAGGCGGCGTAAAGATCGGCGTGCAAAAGATTTTAGCCGTGCTTGAGGGCGACGAGAGCGTAAAGCAGCAGCTAGATAAAGAGGGCGAAACGCCCGTAGAGGCTTACGGGATAATAGCCGGCATGGCGCTGCTGTTCGCGTCGGGGATTTTGGGCGCGGCACTCGTGCGTATCGGGGTTTGCGCGGTTTTATCGGGCTTTACCTCAGCCGTCGTCGCGGGAGCGTTTAGTATAGAAGATTTTGCCCTTAGAGGCGTGGTTATGTTCGCGCTTTTTGCTCTATTTTTATACGCGACTAAAAATATAAAACCCGGCTCAGGCTCAAACTCGGGAGGCTCAGGCTACTCTGGCAGCTACGGCGGTTCCGGCGGAGGCGCAAGCTCGGGGGGCGGATTTAGCGGAGGCGGCGGAGGCTTTGGCGGCGGCGGAGCTAGCGGCAGGTGGTAGAGTC
>CAUSIL010000129.1:0-5933 GCA_963531395.1 uncultured Campylobacter sp. | reverse complement strand
TCGGATAAATTTTTAAACTCGGCAAATTTTAAAGCGGCTAAATTTGCCGAGCCGTTTAAATAAATTTGTTTTTCAAGCGCCTTTTTAGCCCGAATTTTATAAAATCGCAAAATGGATAAAGAACGCCTAATAATCGATAAATTTAGCAACTCCTTCATCGGCGACGACGGCGCTGTAGTGACGCATGAGCGTGGCCGGTGGGTGTATAGCAAGGATCTTTTTTGCGAGGGGACGCACTTCCTGGCAGGTTGGCTTAGCATGGAGGAGATCGCGCGCAAGGCGATGCTCGTAAACCTCTCCGACGCCGTTGCGATGAACGCCGAGCCTAAATTTGCGCTTTTAGGACTTGGGCTGCCCAAAAACACGAGCGCGGCGCAGATCTCGGCGCTACGCAAGGGATTTGCCGACGTTTGCGACGAGTACGGCGTGACTATCATCGGCGGCGACACGATCGGCAGCGATAAAATTTTACTTAGCGTTACCGTTATCTCGCGGCTTTGCGGTAAGGCGGTTTTACGAAGCGGAGCGAAAAAGGGCGATCTGGTCGCTTTTACGGGAGAGCTGGGAGGTAGTCTAAAAGGGCTTAGGACGCTTTTAAACGGCGGACGGGTAGCGTCAAATTCGCGCTTTAAAAGACCTGTTTTAAAGGATAAATTTTTCTATGCCGCGGCAAGCAAGATAAACGCCGCCATGGACGTTTCAGACGGGCTTGGCGCAGATCTGGCCAAGCTTTGCGCGCAGAGTCGATGCGGGGCGAAATTTAGCAAACGGCTAAGCAAACGCGAGCTAAATAGCGGCGAGGAATACGAGATTTTATTTGCGTTTAGTCCGAAAAACCGCGCCAAAATTTTAAGCCTAGCTCGCAAAACCCGCACGAAAATCACGATTTTTGCCAAAATAACGAAAGGAAAATTTAAAAGTAATGCAAGAAACCACCATTTTTAAGCCTCTTTACGCGCTCACTCACGCGCCCATTAACGCGTATTTTAGTAAAAATTCGGACGATTTCGTGGTACGCGAGATTCCGCTTTACGCATTTAGCGGGCAGGGCGAGCACTTGATAATCGAAATTTGCAAAAAAGATATGACGACGCAGGAGGCCTTGCATGCGCTTAGCGAAATAAGCGGCGTAAAGATGCGGGATTTTGGCTACGCGGGTCTAAAAGACAAGCAAGGCATGACGACGCAGTTTATCTCGATGCCGCGTAAATTTGAGGCGGCGCTGGCAAATTTTAGCCACGAAAAGATGAAAATTTTAAGCTTCGCCGCGCACGATAATAAGCTTCGCATCGGGCACTTAAAAGGCAATAGTTTTTTTATCCGCCTAAAAAAAGTGATACCTAGCGAAGCGGCCAAGCTAGAACAAGCCGTGCGAAACATTGACGAGGCCGGGTATGCAAACTACTTTGGCTATCAGCGTTTCGGCAAATACGGCGACAACGCGCAAAGCGGGCTGGAGCTGCTAAAATCAGGCACCGTAAACGGCAAAAAGAGCAAAAACGTAAAGCTAAACGACTTTTTGATCTCGGCATATCAGAGCGATCTTTTTAACCGCTGGCTTAGCAAACGCGTGGAGATTTCGAGGTTTGCGCAGGATTTTAGCCTAGGCGAGCTAGCTCAAATTTACCCGTATCTAGGCGGCGCGATTTTGAAAAATTTAAAATCGCAAAAGAGATTTTTTAAGCTAATTGAGGGCGAAGTTTTGGGGCACTACCCGCACGGCAAGTGCTTTTTGTGCGAGGATTTGGATGCGGAGGGCGCGCGCTTTGACGCCAGAGATATCACTAGCTGCGGGCTGATAGCGGGCGCGAAGGCGTATGAGGCGCGGGGTGCGGCGAGAATGGTCGAGGATCAAATTTTCGCACAGGCAAACGAATATAAGGCCAAAATGACGGGATCTAGGCGCTTTGCGTGGTGTTACTTGGAGGATGCAAGCTACAAATACAACGAGGAAAAGGCGCACTTTACGATAAATTTTACGCTGCAAAAAGGAAGCTACGCGACTGTCGTGCTAGAAGAAATCTTGCATAAAAATATCTTTGAGTAGGGCGGCTCGTCTTTTCCGCTATACATCGCCGCCGGCCAGGCTTTGGTGGCGGACGGCTAGCTTGCTTCCTTGCCTCTGTCTGATCTGAGTCGTTTTAAGCTTAAATTTGAGGCTAATTTACCAAATTTTACGCACCGATATCCGTATCCTAAAACTGCTAAATTTTACCCGTATAGCAAGACGCGGGCGACGCGAAATGCGAACGTTTTTAGGCTCGTTTTGATATAATGGATTTGCGAATTTATATTTTAAAAGGATTAAAAATGGCGAATATTTTTCTTTGCTCTTACTTTGCGCAGGTTGCGGCTAGGATTAACGAACGGGTAAATTTTAGCGGCAAAAACGTCGTTTTTATAGATACCGCGGCGAAATTTGAAGAGGTAAATTTTTACGTCGGCGAAGCGGCGGAGATTTTAGAAAAATTAGGCGCGAAGCTAATACGCCTTGACGTCTCTTGCGCTCAGAATTCGGCGGCGCTAGTATCGGAGCAGGATGAGCCTTTTTATGGCGATGAAATTTTAGCCGCTATTAGTCGGTGCGACGTCATTTACGTTAGCGGTGGAAATACGTTTTATTTGCTTAACGAGCTACGAAAATCGCGCGCCGCCCAAGCTATAAAAGACGCGGTCAAAGCGGGTAAAATTTACGTCGGCGAGTCGGCGGGAGCGATCGCTGCGGCTCCGGATACGAAATATGCTACGCTGATGGATGAAAATAGCGCAAAAACGAGCGATTTTACGGGGTTAAATTTGGTTGATTTTTGCGTCGTGCCGCACTTTGGCTGCGAGCCTTTTACGGAGGCTGCGCGCGAGATTATGGCGAAATTCGGCGATGTTTGCGACTTGCGCGCGATAAATAATGACGAATTTATCGAGGCTTAAAGCCTTTTACGGCGCGGGTCGCAAAGTGTGGCGCGGAGTTTTGTATCGCATAAAATTTAAACAAGGATGAGCGATGAAGAAAATTTTGATTTTTACGCTTGCGGCCGTTTGCGCGTTTGCGGGCGATTTTGGGTTGCCAAGCCCCGGCGAGACGGCGCGCGGCCTGCCTTTTAGCGCGCTTTTTGATAAAAAAGACGGTAAATATTCGCCCAAAAACGGTATCCGCGTAAAGCTGCTTTTAGCAGGAGGCAAATTTAAGATGAATATAGGCGATAAAAGCGCGACGCCGGGCAAAGTAAAAGTAAACGGCAAGAGTTTTGACGAGATAGCAAAGCAAAAATTTGACGTAACGAACGAAGGCGGCGTCTATACGATGCGGGAGAGTAGATGAAATCGCGGGAATTTGTGTTTAACGTAACCTGCGCAAAAGGCGCGTGAGGCTTTAGTTTGACAAATTTAAAAACGGCGTAAAAAATAAAGAGAAAGAGGGCTGATAGAGATCGCGGCCTAGCCTGATGCGCGGGGTAAATTTAGCTTTGCGTTATTATTTTAGCTTGCGGCGGACTTTTGAGCCGCTCGCAATTATGAGGGCAAAATTTACTATCCGTGTTTAAATTTAGCGCGTCGGGCTTTATTTTTTGATGATTTTTTAGTAAAATGGGCGCTAAATTTAAAGGAGAAAATATGCCGAAAGACGCAAACGGAACCGAACTAAACGCGGGAGATAACGTAACCCTCGTCAAAGACCTAAAAGTAAAAGGCGCGGGCGCGACGCTAAAGCGCGGAACCATGGTAAAAAACATCAAGCTCACGGACGACGACAAAGAAATCGAAGGCAAGATCGATAAAATGGGCGTCATCGTGTTAAAGACGGAGTTTTTAAAGAAGGCTTAATCTCGTCTATGAAAAGCGCAAATTTGACGCGAGATCGTTAAATTTGCGTGCTTATGAACTTTGATATACGCGTATTAAAAATCGTAAAATCTAGTCCAAGCTATCCTTAAACCCGAAAAAGTTATAATCGCGCCCAAGGTATGGCAAGTGATTGCTTTTGCGCAGGCAAAAGAGGAAAGTCCGAGCTGCAATAAGACGGAGTTCCATCTAACGGATGGCTGGGGCAACCCAAGGGACAGTGTAACAGAAAGCAAACTGCCGCTTCGGCGGTAAAGGTGAAACGGCGGGGTAAGAGCCCGCCAGCGCGGCGTGCAAGCGCGGCGGCTATATAAACCCAACTCGCAGCAAGAAGGGATGGTTTTGAGTCTTATGTCAAACCCTTCGCTAGAGCCAAATTGTAAAATTTGGAGTAGATAAATAATCACTCACGACAGAACTCGGCTTATCGCCATGCCTTTTTTACTTCTTTTTCTACTTTCGATTTTTTGATTTTGGCGACCATGCGCGTAAAACTTGCAAATAATCTAAAATCCGCCCGCAAATTTGCGGCTTTGGCAGATATTTTCGCGAGATTTGGCGGCGCGCGATAAATTAAACGGCGTAAATTTAGCTTCGGCTAGTTTTTAAATTTACGCGTAAATTTTTATCGGCGCAAGGCATAAATCAGCAGACTAAATTTACGGAAAACGGCGTGGAAGTTTTTGTTCTGACGCCGTAAAATTTAGCCGAGTTTCCAAAACCGAAACGCTTGGTAAATTTAAATTTTATCTGCGAGTTTTTGTCGTTTGTATAAAAATGCAAAGCGTCGCACTAAATTTAACGCTTGATGTTTTGAATTTTGGCGGTTTTTAGAATTTAGGATTTTTATCCGGGCCGCAAAAGCCGTACGGGCAAAAGGTAGAAGCATCGGCGCTAGGCGAAAGTTTTGGGTAGACGTCAAATTTGCTCGGATCTAGCATCGTCAAAATTTGCAAGATTTATTTAAATTTGACCGCATTAAACGGCCGCGCATTTGCGGTTTTAAATATCCCAAATCTCTAAAATTTGCGAACAAACGGCGCTCACGGTTCGTTTAAATTCGGCGGTTTGCTCTGCGTTTGGCTCGTCTATGTTTTCAAATTTTTTAAACATCCGGGCGATCTCAAGCCAGTCTGCGATATCCAGATCAAATTTAACCAAATTTGACGCGCAAAGATCGCCGTCGTCATGATCGTAAAAGGCGACTTTGCCGTCTTTTAGGCTTGCAAGCCATAAGTCGCCCGCGACTGTGTCGGCAAATATATAAAACTCGCGTAGTATTTGGCTCTCGCCCTCGAAATCAAACTGCGATTCGTCGTTAAATCGGGCTAGCTCGTGCTCTTGTAACACTCTAAAACCGCTTGCTATCTCCGTGCCTGGCTTGTTTCGCAAAGCGTCTTTTATATCGTTTTTCGTCATTTTTGCCTTTGTGCGGATAAATTTGAGAGAGAGGTTTAAAAAGCGCCGTAAATTTAAGAAATTATTTACGACGCCATGTATTTTTTTACGTTTTTTAGCTTTTCTAGCTCTTTGCCGAGCTTTGCTTTATTTTCTTGGATCAAATTTATCGCTGCGCCCAGGAGCTCTTTGGCTTGCAGGGCATCTTCTAGGCTGTCAAATTTACTAGGCGTCTCGTTTGCTAGCGCCGCGATAGCCTCCGCGTCGTCGTTAGCGACGGCGATTTTTAACTCATCCAGCCACATCGGCTTGTCCGGTCGCTTCTTTCCAAGCTTCTAGTAGCTGCTTTGTGACGCTTACGACCTCGTTTAGGCTTTGTTCGTCGTTGTTTATATTTGCCATGGCTAGTAGCTGGATCTGCCTGGTATAAAGGCCGCTTAGATAGTGCGCGACGTTGCCTTGGTCGTAGTCTAGCGAGTTTAGTAGCTCGACGAAAATCGCATTCGTGCGGTTTATAAAATATACTTTTTTCTCCACGTCGTTTTCTTGCATCGCTTTTTTGGCTCTAAAGACAAATCTCAAAACGCCCTCGTAAAGCATCTCGATGAGCTTAGTAGGCGACTCGATGCCGCCTACCGCGTTTTGCGAATACGCCGCGTGTGCAGTGTTGTATTGCATAAATTTACCTTTTATTT
>CAUSIL010000128.1:0-5933 GCA_963531395.1 uncultured Campylobacter sp. | reverse complement strand
TAAGAATTTATGAAAATCGCTCGCGTCGTCGCAAATTTCGCGGCAATCAAGCCATAGCAGATATGTAGCATCCTGCTCCACGAGCCTAATCTGCGGCAGTTCGTTTCGTAAAAACTCGCTTACGATTTTGCGGTTTTGTTCTACGTATTCGCGCATCTGCTCGAGCCACGCTTCGCCCCGCTCAAACGCCGCAATCGCCGCGATATAGGAAAACGCGTTACCCTCGCCGACCTCGTCGTCGTTGATAGCTTTTGCCATTTTAGCACGCAGTTTTGGGTTTGGCACTACGGCGGCGGAGCTTTGCAAGCCGGCGATGTTAAAGGCTTTGGTCGGCGAAACGCAGGTGATCGAGATGTTTTTGCAAGTCTCGCTCGCACGGATAAACGGCACGTAGCTTTTGCCGGGGCTCGTTATGTCGCAATGAATCTCGTCAGAGATCACCAAAACGCCGTGTTTAGCGCATAGTTCGCCGATTTTAGCTAGCTTTTCTTCGCTCCAAATTTTGCCGACTGGATTGTGCGGGTTGCAAAGGATAAACATCGTCGTTAGCGGGTCGGCGAGCTTTTCTTCAAGACCCTCAAAGTCTATATCGTAGCCGCGCCCGTCGTACGCTAGCTCGTTTGCGAGCGCGATCCTGCCGTTATTTTCGATACTGCGGTAAAAGACGTGATAGACGGGGCTTTGGATCACGATTTTATCGCCCACGCTCGTAAATTTGCGCACGGCGGAGCTGATGATCGGGATCACGCCCGTGCAAAAAATCAGCCAGCTCGGGTCAAATTTGACGTCGTGACGCCTGTGCCACCACGAGCAGATAGCCTCGCTCCACTCCTGCGGCACGTAGGAGTAACCAAAAACTCCGTTATCCAGGCGCTTTTGCAGCGCTTCTAAAATTTCTGGCGCGACCTTAAAATCCATATCCGCCACCCACATCGGCAGCTCGTCGCCGCTTATTTTCCACTTTGACGAATACGTCCCGCCTCGCTCCACCGGCGCGTCAAAATCGTATTTCATTTGCTCTCCTTGCGTAATTTTTGCGGATATTTTAGCGAATTTGGCGGATAAAATTTGAAATTTTGCTACATTTTTTAGCAAAGTCGATTTTTAATGCAATATTTTTTATAATTGCATTAAAAAATTAGCAAATTTAAGGATAAAAATGCTCACGATAACCTCACGTTTGCCGAGTGCAAATTTAAAAATTTCAAAGGCACTGCCTCAGCTCATCCAAGGCTACATCTACCGCTATCTACCAAGTGCCGAGCACGAGGGATATAGGCATGAGCCCAGCGGTAAAATTTTTAAACGAACGAATTTCGATTTTTTGCTAAACGGGGCTGATTTACGCGTCAGATTTACCTCTTACGAGCCGGAATTTGAAAAAATAATCGCGCTTGCCGTACTAAAAGACGGGCTAAATTTGGGAAAAATCCACATACTAGATACTACCGTTGCGGTTAGCGAGCACAGAACTACGCAAAGCAAAGCAAGGCTGCAAGGCTGCGTGATATGCTCGGTACAAGGGCTTTTGGGGCATAAAGTCTTTTTAGAACCGCAAGATTCAAGGCATCTTGAGATGATGAAAACAAACGCCTTGCAAAGATTTGAAACGCTAACCGGACGCGAATACGGCGGCGAATTCGAGCTAAATTTACTCCGCCAAGATTTAGAAAAACCGCTTTATTTTTACTACGGCAACAACCAAACGCCTGCAAAAGCGTGGCTTGCCGTTTGGGATATCAAGGCCGAACCAAAGCTTATAAATACGGTGCTAGACGCCGGCGTAGGCGGCGGATGTATGAACTGCGGGGCGGGGTTTTTAGAGACGATATAGATAAGCCTAGCATAACCGCTTTGACGCGGTTAAATTTATAAAGCCGTTTTACGCTAAATTTAACGAAAGCGGCTTGATTTATTTTGCAAAAATCTTTATAATACGGCTCAAATTCGACCCAAAGGATAAGCTTAATGCTTTGCCCCATGTTTAAGACTCTTTAATCTTAACGAAAAAACAGCCAAATTTTTAAATAATTCCACGTTTTTAAACATTAATATAAATTTACTTCTATCGCCGCGAAGGGCGCATTGTAATTGCATTTTTAAAAACAAAGCCAAACAGTGTCTAAAATTCGGGCGAAATTTATTTAGCAGGGTTTTTTACAAATTTTACTTTAGTTTGAGAAAAAGCGGTTGCCACCCGCCCTTTACTTGCGCTCTCTTGGACGATTTTGACGGAGGCTTAAATTTGCTACCCGCGGCAGGCTACGTGCCTAGCCTTGGTCGCAAATTCGGGCGCCAACCGCCAAACTCGCCTCAAGATAACGCAATTAAAATTTAAATCCAAAAATCACAAAATTTAAAAAAGGAAAAGAGAATGATAAAAAGTTATGTTACGGGTTTCCCGCGAATCGGAGAAAAAAGAGAGCTAAAACGCGCGCTAGAAGGCCTTTGGAGTAAAAAAGAGGGCTTTAGCGAGGAGAATTTGCTAAGCGTCGCTAAAACGCTAAAAAATAGACACTGGCAATACCAAAAAGACGCCGAAATTTCGGCTATCAGCGTGAACGATTTTTCGCTTTACGATTTGATGCTAGACGCCATCGTGGCATTTGGCGCGGTGCCGCCTAGATTTGCGAATTTAAGCGGATTAGAGCAGTATTTCGCCTGCGCTCGCGGCAACGAAAAAGGCGTAGCGATGGAGATGACTAAGTGGTTTAACACGAACTACCACTACATCGTGCCCGAACTTAGCGCCCAGACGACCTTTAAGCTTGACGCGTCAAAAATCATTAACGAATACGAAGAGGCGAAGGCCGCCGGCGTAAAAGGCAAGATAAATTTAATCGGCCCTATCACGTTTTTGGCGCTTTCAAAGACCACCGACGGCAGCTGCGCGCTTTGCCATTTAGACGCGCTAGCGGCGCAATACGTCAAGCTTTTGGAGCAAATTTCAAAGCTAGACGGCGAAATCCTAGTCCAGCTAGACGAGCCGATATTCGTAACTAGCAAGGGCGACGCGCTAACGGATAAAATCGCGCCCGTTTACGAGAAGCTAACCGCGGCCGCAAGCAACGTAAAAATCGTGTTTATGACGTATTTTGAGCACGCGCTAAAAGCCGTGGGCGAAGCGCTAAAAACTAAAATTTACGGCATCGGGCTTGATTTTGTATACGGCGAGAAAAATATCGAGGCGCTGCCTGCTATCGCAAACTCTAACGTAAAGCTTTTTGCAGGCGTCGTAAACGGCAGAAACGTGTGGAAAAGCAACATCGACGAGCGCGTAAATTTCGTCAAGCAAATAGCGCAAAAACTAGGCGGCAAGGACTTTTACGTAGGATCTAGCTGCTCGCTACTCCACGTGCCTTTTACCCTAAAATACGAAGAAAAGCTAAATCCCGAGGTCAAAAGCTGGCTAAGTTTCGCCGTTGAAAAGCTAAGCGAAATCGCAATCATCGCAAAGCTCGCAAACGGCGCGGCTCTAAGCGAAAACGAAGCTAAAATTTACGCCGAAAATAAAGCCAGCGCGAACTCCCGCGCGAATTCTGCTCTCATCCACGACGACGCCGTCCAGGCTCGCGTCGCGAATTTAACCAAATTCGAGCGCGAAGAGAAGTTTGAAGACCGCATCAAAATCCAGCACGAAGCCCTAAACTACGGCGTCTTGCCGACTACGACGATAGGTAGTTTCCCACAAACGGTAGAGCTTCGCGTTCTGCGCCAAAATTTCAAAAAAGGCGAGATCAGCGAGCAGCAATATAACGACGGCATCAAAAAATACATCGACGAGTGCGTAAAATTTCAAGAAGACGTCGGACTTGACGTACTAGTCCACGGCGAGCCGGAGAGAAACGATATGGTCGAGTATTTCGGCGAGCAGATCAAAGGCTACGCGTTTAGCGAAAACGGCTGGGTGCAAAGCTACGGCAGCCGCTGCGTGAAGCCGCCTTTGCTTTTCGGCGACGTGAGCCGTCCAAAAGCGATGACGGTCGAGTGGATATCCTACGCGCAAAGCCGCACGAAAAAGATAATGAAAGGCATGCTAACGGGCCCGGTAACTATCCTAAACTGGAGCTTCGTGCGCGACGACAAGCCGCGAGCCGATATCGCTAAGCAGCTTGCTCTATGCATCTACGACGAGATCGCCGATCTGCAAGACGCTGGCATAAAAGTCATCCAAGTAGACGAAGCCGCGTTTAAAGAGGGCTATCCGCTACGCGACGAAAACATCGGAGCATACGAGAAATTTTCGGTCGATTGCTTTAAACTCTCGGTCGCCTCCGCTCGCGCTCAGACGCAGATCCACACTCATATGTGCTACTCGGAGTTTAATGACATCATCAAGACTATCGAGGCGATGGACGCCGACGTTATCAGCATCGAGACGGCTCGCAGCGGCAACGAACTGCTAAAAATCTTTAAATCCGTGGGCTACAAACAAGAAGTAGGCCCGGGCATCTACGACATCCACAGTCCGCGCGTACCGAGCGTCGACGAGATGGTCGCACAGATCAGGGCGCTGCTAGAAGTGTTGCCTAAAGAACAACTCTGGATCAACCCCGACTGCGGCCTAAAAACCCGCAAATGGGAAGAGGTCGAGCCGAGCCTCAAAAATCTCGTGCAAGCCGTCAAAATCGTGCGAAATTCATAAATTTAGAGCTTCGCTTAAATCTCGCCGCCTTTTTGCTATCTAACAAACGGGCGGCGGTTTAAATTTAGCGGCTTTGCGATAGGTTGATTTTGCTTTTTTTGGCGCAAATAGGCTTGGTTTTTTCGACTAAATCGCTAGCTAAACTTAAATTTAGACGCCTTTTTTGGACGCTATCTTACAAACGGCGCGAATTTAGCGCGGGTAAAATTGGACTTAAATTTGCGAAATAAAGTTAGTCGCAAAGCAAAATTTACGGGATTCTCGGCTAAAAGCAAACTAAATTTTCTTCCGCGCCGCAAGCGTAAATTTAGCCTTAAACGCCGCGCTTTCTACATATTAAATTTGGAAATTTCATGCTAAAAGAAAAAATTTTAAATAAAGAAAAAAATCTTTTGCTCTACGCTTTGACGCCGCCCAAGGCCGAATTTGAAGAGGCCAAACTGCGCGAGATAGCAGATCGCTGGACTGCGCGCATAGAGAGCCTAAACGCCGACGGACTCGTGCTTTACGAGGTGCAAGACGAAAGCGACAGAAGCGACGCGCAAAGGACTTTCGAGTTTAGCGGGACGCTAAGCCCGCAAAGCTACTACGTAAACTACCTAAAAGTCGCGACGCCGAGCGTTTTTTACCGCGTGGCGGGCGGATACGACGAGAACGAGTTTCGCGCGGCTTTGGTGGCTCAGAGCGCGGATTTATGCGTGCTTGTCGGGGCTACGTCTAGCGCGCAAAAAACAAGGCTGGATTTGACTCGCGCCTACGAGATCGCGGGCGAATTTAAAAATTTAGCCTCAGGCGGCGTATGTATCGCTGAACGCCACGGTAAAAAGGGCGATGAGCCGCAGCGAATGCTGGAAAAAATCCGCCTCGGAGCTAAATTTTTCGTCTCGCAGGCGATTTTTGACGCGGATTTAGCGCGCAAATTTTTAGAGGACTGCGCGGCGGTCGAGATTAGCGAGCCGATATTTCTCACGTTTTCGACCGCGGGCAACCCAAAAACGCTGGAATTTATAAAGTGGCTGGGCGTAAGCGTGCCGCAAAGCGTCGAAAGCAGGCTAAATGCGAGCGTGGACTATCTGGCGCAAAGCTGCGAAATCATCAAAGAGATTTGGAGCGAGCTTAAAAGCTTCGGCGATAAAAACGGGCTAAATTTAAGCGCAAACGTCGAAAGCGTGATGGCAAAACGCGCCGAGATCGAAGCGAGCTTAGAGCTAGCCCGCGAGTTTAGGTCGCTTTAACGGCAAGCTCGGCGGCGAATTTGAGTTAAAAACGCGCGAAATTTAAGCGTAAA
>CAUSIL010000127.1:0-5966 GCA_963531395.1 uncultured Campylobacter sp. | reverse complement strand
GTCAAGAAAACAGGCGGAAATACGGAGCGCGAGATTAAATTTATCTACAAATTTAGCTAATCGCGAGGGATAAATTTTAAAAATTTATCCCGCAAAGCCGCCGTTTTAAAGCGCCGGCTAAAAGCGCGCCAATCTCGCCCAAGCTCTTTCGCAAATTTAGCTTACGCGCTATTTTTCTCCGCAAATTTCACGCTTGCGTAGAGGTAGCTTGCAAGCCCTAGCGCGCCCGCCTCGCCTGATTTTAGGTATGGGCGCAATTTAGCTGAAACAAAGTCTTGACGGCTTAAATTTGCGTCCGCAATGCAACCAAAAGGCAAAATATAAATATAAAGCAAACAAAAAGAAATACCAAAATCTACGGCGGCGACGACGGTTGCGGGACTGCGGATACAAATCTGACCCAAAGCAAGCTTGAAATCCGCATAAGCGGTAGTTAAAAGAAATTTTGGATTTTTATGACGGCGGAAGCGTAGGCGATGCGGATATTTTTTATTTACTAAAAGCCGCAAGCCAAACGCTGTAGGTGATACTTCAGGCTCGGACGCGATCTAAATTTAGTCGCCGTTTACGGATAAATTTAAGCCAAATTTAATGGCCCAAACAGCAAAATTTATCCGTTAATTAACAATAAAAAAGGAAAAATTTGGGCAAAACGACTTTTGCGGTTGTATTTTTCTGCGCTTGCGCGCTGTTTTTGACGGCGGTAGGATACTTTGCTTTGGGCGTTTTGGCTAAATTTTACGCTTTTATCAAATTTGCCGTGCGCATTTGCTTGCAAGACCCTAAATTTAGCCTCGCCATGTTCGCTCCCGCGTTCATCTTATCGCTTTATATCGTACTGGTTTCGCAAAATATCATTTTTGATTTTACTTGGGGCGCCTCGGCAAATATTTTTGGCGGGCCGGCTTCTTGGTTGCTTTTAAATGCGCTACTTTTTGGATTTTCGCTGATTGCAAGGCTAGAGGAGCGGTATTTTTACGTTTTTTCGTTTCGCTTGGCGCTTTTGGAGCTACTTTGCGGGCTTATTACGGCGATAATTTCGAGGGATATTTTTAGCATTTACGTCCCGTGCGCGCAGATTTTGCTCGTATTTTGCGTATGTTTTGACTTTTTGTGCCTAGGCGCGGCGAAAGCAAACGCAAAGCTACTAGATGATTTAAGCGCAAAAAAGGATTTAAGCGAACCCGAAAAACTTGCCAAAGAGGCGCTAGAGCGGCTCACAAACTTGCCTGATAAGGAGGAAGCATTGTTGCAAGCAAACCTTATCCGCATGAAAATGAAGCAAGAACGCCGCGTGGCTTAAATTTATGATTTTAGCCGTTTAAATTTAGCATTTCACTCATTAAAGCGGTCAAATTTGACTTCGTTTCAAACGAGCTTTACCGCCTAGCCTAGCGACGCCTGAAAAACTCAGCCGTTTGGCGAGCTCTGAGAGAAACAAACACCCATAGCTGCCTACAAATCTGCATAATAAAATAAGCCGACATCATCACGCAAAAATTCGCCGTGCCAAAGCCGATCATATCATAGTAAAAAAACAGCTCAAATCTTATCTGCATCGTAAACTCTCGCGTCGGGCGATAAGTGTGCCATATCCAATAGTCAGAGAAAAAATCATCAAGTCCGCCAAAGATTAAAAAGCATACGATAAGCGTAGACAAAATAATACTTTGCGAAAGCGCTTGGGCGTTACTTTTGTTTCCTTTGAGTCTATCGGTAGCTCCTTTTGCCACGCCGTAAAGTCTCTAAAAGCCGCGTGAGCGGACAAGATATCTTCGGGCACGGCAAATAAGCTCAAAGCAGCCAAAGCGTAAGCGACCAAGCTAACGAGAAAGGCGATTTCAAGCTTCCTTGCGGCTAGTCTTAATCTTGCTTTTAGTCTTATAGTCTTATTTTTTGGCTCTATAACTGCGACCTTTTAGCGATTTTTGAGCGCATTATATCATCTTCTTTACCCAAATTTATGCTCTTTTATATGCCGCCTATTTGACTTTATGCAGTTTGATCCAGCCCGCTTTTTGGCAAAAGCTAAAATTTTGGCGCCGTTTGCGCGTATCTTTGAGCAAGTTTGTTTGCCGCGACCGACTTTATCCCGCAAATAGGGCGCATATTAGCTAGACAAGCCATCCATAATCAATATTAATCGCGCTTTTTGCGTAAGCTTTTGTTTTTAATTTGCTGAGATATTTATTTCTTGACGCTCCTTGCGTAATCTTAGCAAAATCCTTTAAAACACCCTTTGTCCGGCTATTTTACGGGCATCAGCTGTAACGGCGCTAATAACCGCTTTTACGTATCTTGCAAGGCCTGTCTGATTCTTTGATACCGTTTCGGAGTCAGGGCGTCTTTTCTACCGCTTAGAATTTTCAAATTTAGGCTCAAGATAAGTTAAATTTTCAAAAGCGTTTTTCTCAAAGCAAGCACGTCGCATCGACAGCAGACGAAGTGAAGTTAAATACGAGAGCTATGATTTTGCCAAAGCTCTTAAAGCGGCTGGCGTAGAGAAGATAAAAATAAGTATATACGTTCCCAAATTTTAGATAATAAATTTAGAGAAGTTCTCAAGTATTTAGCAAAGGAAATAGAAGCTGCTAAAATAGCAAATCTAACCGGTTTTCCAGGCGAAATTTTCGGCACATTAGCTTACCTAGGCGCTTGTTTAAGTAGATAAAAACCGCTTTTACTTCAATTTACTTACTATTTTACGATAAGCTGACGATAAAACCGTATAAATACATTGAAATTTTTAGCTGCGACTTACTTTGCTACCGCCCCCCAAAGGGCTACTGGTATAGCAAAGTAGAGCAAAAGAAGATATGCTAAGCATGGATTTCTAAAATTAAAGGGAATTTTTATGCGTAGTGACGGTGACGACCGCAAGGAAGTTAAGAAAAAGAGAATTTATACCTTATCTTAAAGAGTGTATTCTGCTCTACATCGCGGTGTTTTTAGCTTTTTAAGAAGTGGCTACAAGCGTAAAGAGTTTAGATATAGCACTAAAACTACGCAATAAAACTTATATCAGAAACTCTTGAGATTGATAAGAGAAAATTTGCTTAAGTTACCTTAAACTAAAAAACATCGAGAAAATTTTTGCAGTTATTTTATTGTATGAGTGGTGCCCCGTGTAGGGTTCGAACCTACGACCCCATCATTAAGAGTGATATGCTCTACCAACTGAGCTAACGAGGCAAATGGCGCAGCGGACGGGGCTCGAACCCGCGACCTCCGCCGTGACAGGGCGGCATTCTAACCATCTGAACTACCGCTGCACCTAAAATGGTGGTCGCTATAAGACTCGAACTTATGACATCCACCTTGTAAGGGTGGCGCTCTACCAACTGAGCTAAGCGACCGAAGTTAATAAAAATAAATGGTGTCCTGTGCTGGACTCGAACCAGCGACCCCTTCATTAAAAGTGAAATGCTCTACCGACTGAGCTAACAAGACAAATGGCGCAGCGGACGGGGCTCGAACCCGCGACCTCCGCCGTGACAGGGCGGCATTCTAACCATCTGAACTACCGCTGCACCTAAAATGGTGGTCGCTATAAGACTCGAACTTATGACATCCACCTTGTAAGGGTGGCGCTCTACCAACTGAGCTAAGCGACCGAAAAAGACTAAATCGTGGCGACCCTTAAAGGATTTGAACCTCTGTTGCTACACTGAGAGAGTAGAGTCCTGGGCCACTAGACGAAAGGGTCTATGTAAAAATGGTGTCCTGTGCTGGACTCGAACCAGCGACCCCTTCATTAAAAGTGAAATGCTCTACCGACTGAGCTAACAAGACAAATTTTCAAAAAACGAAACGTGATTATATATAAAAAAGGCTGATTTGTCAAGAAAATCGCCGTCGTTTTTAAAATATCGTCGTAAATTTAAAAATTCGCGACGATATTTACGTTTAAATTCGATTTAGCAAGAAAAACAAGTCTTAAACTCGTATGCCGTAGGTCTTGCCTCGTACGGCCACACTTGGGTTTCAAATTTATAATGCTGATAATCGTCGATAAAGGTTTCGGTCATTATCGGACGGAGATATTCGTTATCGCGGATTAACGCTTCTAGGCTACCCCTTAACGTATGCGGTAGCTGCTCGATACCGCGCTCGCGAATTTCGTCTAGGTGCAGTTTAAATAAATTTTCATCCATCGGACCCACCGGCTCCATTTTATACTTCACGCCGTCAAGCCCCGCCATCAGCATCGCAGCAAACGCTAAATACGGGTTTGCCGTGCTATCAGGAAATCTCATCTCGGCGCGCACGGATTTTTCTCCCGAGCCGTAAGGGATACGGATCGACGCCGAGCGATTTTGGCTTGAGTAGGTGAGTATCGACGGCGCTTCAAAGCCCGGGATTAGGCGCTTGTAGCTGTTTGTGCTCGGGTTTGTAAACGCCGCGACGCTTCTTGCGTGGTTTAAGATTCCGCCGATGTACCAGCGTGCGAAATCGCTTAAATTCGCATAATTTCCCTCACCGTAGAATAAATTTTTACCGTCTTTCCATACCGACTGATGCACATGCATGCCGCTGCCGTTGTCGCCGTAGAGCGGCTTTGGCATAAAGGTCGCGGTTTTGCCGTTTAGGTGCGCGACCATTTTGACGACGTATTTGTAAATTTGTACGTTATCGGCGGCCTCTACGAGAGTGCCGAATTTCACGCCGATCTCGCCTTGGCCCTGCGCGACCTCGTGGTGCCCGACGAAGACTTCAAGCCCTACTTGCTCTAAAACCTGCATCATTTCAGCGCGCAGATCGACCATGCTATCGGTAGGCTGCGTCATCAGATAGCCGCCTTTTCGGCGCGGCCTGTGGCCTGTGTTGTAGCCGTCGGTAAAGTCCTTAGCATCGTTCCACTCGCCCTCTTCGGTATCTACTTCGTACATCGCGCAGTTTGGGCTATCGACGATTTTTACGTTATCAAATATAAAAAATTCGTTCTCCGGTCCAAAATACGCCGCGTCGCCCACGCCGCTTTCTTTTACGTAGGCCATCGCTTTTTTGGCTATCGAGCGCGGGCATTTTTCGTAAATTTGCCCCTTGTAAATGTCGTAAATATCGCAAAAAACGACTGCGGTAACGTCGGCGGTAAAAGGGTCTAAAAAGGCGCTAGTAGCCTCCGGACGCATTATCATGTCGCTTTTATCTATCGGCTGCCAGCCGCCCAGCGAGCTCGCGTCCATCGGCACTCCGTGCTCAAAATGCGCCTTTTCGACGGCTTTTACGTTATATGTAATGCTGTGCCAAGCGCCGTTCATATCGGTAAATCTAAAATCTACGAATTTAACCTCGTGCTCTTTGCAAAAATCAAAAAAATGATCGACGTTTTTTACGAATTTTCCCATTTCTCCGCTCCTTTGTTTATTAATTTCGTAATTGTATCATAAAATATTGCTTTTAAGATTAATTTAAATAATTTTTTCTACCCGATCTAAAATTTTACAAATTCTCTATCGCGGTTTTTAAATACCGCACACTTGCTAAAGCCCAAATTTCTAGCGATTTGTTCGCATTTTTCGCCGTTTAGACCGACTTGATCTTTTGCGTGCGCGTCCGAGCCAAAGGTGATCGGTATCTCTTTTTCGGCAATCATTTCTAGCAAATTTAAGCTTGGATACTGCTCACCGATGGGTTTTCTAAAACCGGACGCGTTTATCTCCACCGTGAGATTTGCCTTTTTTATAGCATTAATCGCGTCTTTAGCAAGGAGTCTAACGTCGGTTTTTGGCATAAATTTAAATACTTTTAGCAAATCCAAATGCCCGACTATGTCAAATTTCCCCGACTTTGCCATCTTTTCTACGCAGTAAAAATAATCCCGCCAAATTTGATCTATGTCGCGTTTTTCGTATTCGCCGATAAATTCGGGATTATCAAAGCCCCAGCCGCCCAAAAAATGCACCGAACCGATGAGATGGTCTACGTCGCGCGATAAAACCCGCTCGTCCATAAAGCCCTCTAAA